>JAUYTB010000061.1 GCA_030695305.1 Bacteroidales bacterium | reverse complement strand
CGGAGCAAACGTTTGTAAACGTTTGTCAACGGGTAGGTTGTTGATTGATAATAATTTAACGTGTTATGGATAATTTGGAGATATGTGCAAGAGACTTGTGGTTAGCAACAAGTTAGCGGTAATCGTAGAGCAAAACGAAGTGCGATTGGAAAGCATAAAAGAATTTTAAAATAATGAGTTATAGAAAATTTTTGAACTGGATAGAAAAGCGAAATATTCTGATTGTGTATTTTCTCTTCTCTATCACAATTTCTGCATTTTGTCAATTGGACAAAATAGCGGGTTATGAGATTGTGAAAAAATCACCATTGGGTTATTTGCCAAAAGACAGCAAAAATTTACCAATTCTCGTAACAACCACAGAAGGGCAAAAATCTTTGGCAACGCTTGAAGATTCAATTGAATATATGAACGCAAAGCCGAAACAACGAAATTCTATGATTGCACAAGGTGGTATAGAATACGCCTATTTAGACAATAATCACAATTTTGTAGTTCCTCTTGGAGTGTATGATTTTGCTGATAATTTCGGTTTGGGACGTAAAGCCATAGTTGCGAACAAAGGAAAATATGGCATAATAGACGAGTTAGGTAGATAAGTTTAACCATTGGAATATGATTTTATTGAACAACCTTCCATTTGGTCTAATTATGCAAATATTTTTTTAGCAACGAAACAGGACACTGTTAAAATATTTGACGAGAACTTAAACGTAATCCCCACAGAAGGCATTGCGTCATATTGGGATTGGGATGGGAATCTTTTTGTTGCCGACAAAAAAAACAAAGTCGGACTTATTGATTACAACGGAAAACAAACTATTCCATTTCTCTACGATACATTATACAAAGAGCATTCTGTTCCGAGAATTTCCGGTTTTATAGCAAATAAAGATGGTTTTTATGGTTTCGTTTCTAGCAATAATGAAGTTATTCAGCCATTCAAATACAATTATATTTATGCCTTAAAAGGAGGTTACGCAGTTTATATTGATCAAAATAATAAAGTCGGAATTTATGACGAAAGTGGTAAAATAATGATACCATTTGATTACGATGCTATTTATAGCACATGGTATAACAATCACCGTACAAAAGAGTTTCCAGCTAATACAGATATATTCATAGTTGAAAAAGATGGAAAAATTGGCACCATTGACAACAAAAACAATGTTATTATTCCGATTATTTATGATGGATTATCGAGCTGGGTTGAATATGGACCTGAAGCCCATTTTGTAAAAAACAACGACAAATATGGCATAATATCACACAGAGGCGAAATCATAATACCAATAGAGTATGATTATGTAGGTATTCCTCAAGGTGGAGTTGTTTTAGTTATTAAGAACGGCAAATATGGCGTATTGTCTTGGAAAAATAAAGAAGTTTTGCCTTGTATATATGATAAAATCATTTTAGATATTCCTTGGCTTGACTTTGGAGACGAAAAACCAAAAATAGTAGCCTTACAGCAAAATGTATGGAAATATTTTGACCTAAATGGCAAAGTTTTACAATCGAATGTTTCTTTGAAAGTGATAAATGACAAATATGATTATATTTTCAAATGGGGCGAACCCTCAAACGAAAATCATGATTTTGACCTCAAACAAAAAGGAGGAATAATAAGAGAAAGATGAAAAAGGAAGTGATGAAATCGACTACCGCTAACAGCGTATATAACTTATGGCGGGGGAAGTGGTAAATTCAAGCTTTGTGCTTTTTAGTAAATTGGGTGCAAGCCGACAAGAAAGTGCTTCGAAAACCGCCACAAGTCATATACGCAAACCGTTGTGCGTCATTCCCCCTTTTTCAACAAAAATGATTTCGTCTGCTAACGTGGGCAGAAGGTACAAATTTGACCATAATGCTTAAATTTGGTTGCTCTTTGCAAGGCCGATTTTAGAACTGTTACTAATGAGTACGGGCGTCATTCTGGTTGAGATGTTTGCGATGATTTCAGTGGTGGTCTGCCGCAAGCGGAACCCCGTTCAGAATATTTTCTTTGCCAAAAGCACATCTCCTTAGAGCATTTTAACAAAAACTAAGGGATATGGAAGAAGAAACCAACAAGATTGAGAATGCACAGGTTGTAATGGAAATTGTCAATCCACATGCAGCAGGGATTGATGTAGGCAGCCGTTCACATTGGGTGGCTGTTGGCCAAAGTGAAAAGGACATCAGAGAATTCGGTGTCTTCAACCAGGATCTGTTTGAAATGACAGATTGGCTGCACGAAAAACAGGTAAAGACCGTTGCGATGGAAAGCACCGGTACGTATTGGCAAAATTTGTATGCTGTGCTGATATCCAAAGGATTTCATGTGATATTGTGCAACGGCAAGTTCACCAAAAACATTAAAGGCAAGAAGACCGATGTAAAGGACTGTCAGTGGATACAGAAACTGCACAGTCTGGGATTGCTGAGCAGTAGCTTTCTACCCGATGGCAAAACCGAAGAACTGCGTACCTATTGCCGGCAAAGAGCCAATCTGCTTCATCAGGCTGCGTCTACTTCAAGAAAAATGCAGAAGAACCTTCGGCTGCTCAATCTGCGCCTGGATGTGGTAGTGAAAGACATATGCGGATTGACCGGCCTGCTTATTATCAGAGCAATTTGTGATGGAGAAACAAATCCGCAGAAACTTGCAGCACTGCGTCATGGAAACTGCCGCAAAAGCGAAGAAGAAATTGCCAAAGCATTGCAGAGCAATGGCCGGAAAGACTTTCTCTTCGCTCTTCGTCAGGAACTTGACACCTATGACCATCTTCAAAAGAAAATTGAACAATGTGACGTGGAAATCGAGCGAATGCTTGAACAGATCATCAACTCCGACGAAAACAAGAGCCAGCACCACATTGACCCCAAACCCCACAAAAGAATCAATAAAAACACACCGGAAAACATTGACCTGAACCTGAAATCTTACCAGATGTTTGAAGGCACAGACCTATTGGCAATTGAGGGAATGAGTTATTCAACCGTACTGTCTTTGATGAGTGAAGTAGGCATTGAAGGAATCCGGAAGTTTCCTTCGGCCAAGCATTTTTGCTCATGGTTAAGGCTTGCACCTAACAACAAGGTCAGTGGTGGGAAAGTACTCTCGAGTAAAGTCCCCAAGGGTAGCAATCGACTAAAGATTGCATTGCGTAATGCAGCCAATGCGATTGGCAACCTGAAAGACTCAACCCCTTTGAGGGACTTCTTTCAAAGAATCAATTTCCGCAAAGGCAGAGTGTCAGCCATTAGTGCGACTGCACGAAAGCTGGCTGTCATCATCTGGAACCTGGTGGTTAAAGGGATACCTTATCACAATCCTGCTGGATATCTCTTTTTAGACCAGAAAAGAAAACTTGGATTGGTGAAGCGTATTAAAAAACAAATTGATAAATTTGGACTGACTAATGAGGAGCTTGGAATTTCAATATGTTGATATACAATATGATATTAAAACGTTAGTCAGAATTATAAGAAGCTCACTACCAATTAATAAGCTAATGGAAAACGAAATTTTTAAGTATCTTTCAAAGTACATTCCAATTACCAAAGAATTGGAGGAAGAACTCAGTAAAATTCAATTTATAAAGTCCTTTACGAAAGGAACAATTCTGCTTGAAGAAGGAAAAATCTCAAATGAATGCTACTTCATAATTAAAGGGTGTATTAGAAGCTTCTACAATAAAGACGGTGAAGAAAAAACAACAGATTTTTATACTGAAGAACAAGCCGTTGTTCCATCAGCTTATGGTAGTAGCCTTCCATCAAAAAATTATCTTGAGTGCATTGAAGATACTATTGCAGGAGTTGGTAATCCTGAATTAGAAGCAGAAATGTATATGAAATTTCCTCAACTAGAGTCATTAAATCGTGCTTTAGGTGAAGCAATTATGGCAAAACAACAAGATACATTTGCCGAATTTAAGATGGCTTCGCCCGAAGAAAGATATTTGGCTCTGTTAAAAAACAGACCCGATTTATTTCAGCGGGCACCCCAGCATCAAATAGCCAGTTATTTAGGAATTAAGCCTGAATCATTAAGCCGCATTCGTAAGAGGACAATGAAAAAAAAATTCTACCTTCTGTCTTTCTTAACTTAAGTCAACGAATTGTCCTATCATGGCGCTGTAATTTTGTGTTGGAATAATTGTTCAACTTTAATTACAATAAAATGAAAACAAAAAGTATTACGACGGCATTATTATTTGCCATGTCATTTATAAGCGTGTTTAGTCAAAACCAAACTAAACAAAATTCAGAAACAACATCAGAAAGAAAATTCTCAGTAAGCACAACTTACTTGTCACTTGTGAATTTTGGTGAGGAAAAAACGAATACTCACCATTATGAGTTTCACTTTGGTTACAAACTAACTACAAAAGACAGAATTGGAATAAAATTAGCTACATGGAAAATGTTTGCTCCAATGGGTATGCCTATGCAGGAACAACTTAAGTTCGATGAAAATAATTTCTACCCCGGCAGGCTTAGCGAAATTGGTATTGGCGTAACTTATCAGCGTTTGCTATGGAAGGGATTATTTGCTACGGTAGAAGTTTTACCACAATTGAAAACTTACATAGACAAAAATGATAAGAAAATCGGAAATGGCTTCAAGTTATATACTTCGTATCATCTTGGGTATCATATTTCTTTTTTAAAGGATTGATTTTATTTAGTACCTCAAATTCATTGTCAATATTGGCCTATTAATACAAACACGCCTCAAGGTTTTAAAGAAAAGGATAGTAAATGGAATAACTACTTCCTTTTTGATCATAATTTATATATTGGGTTTAAATTTTAAAATGTAGGTGCTATGTATAAAGACGAAAAATTTTGGGATAGAATAGCTTCAAAATTTGATAAGATTGAAGCAAATGATATTGCATACAAGATTTTTATTGAAAAGGCAAGAGGCTATTTAAAAGCAGATGATATAGTTTTGGATTTTGGCTGTGGTACTGGGCATATATGTAATGAAATTGCCGGTAATGTCGGTTTTATCCATGCAATTGATATCTCTACAAAAATGATTGAAATCGCCAAAAATAAAGCCTCAGTAAGCAGTATCTTGAATATTGATTTTGAGCGTACCACAATTTTTGATAAAAAATTTAGTGAAGGTACATTTGATGCTATTATAGCATTTAATATTTTTCATTTATTGGAAGAACAGCAGAAGTACATTCAAAGGCTTTGGCAGATATTAAAACCCGGCGGCTTAATATTATCTGCGACACCATGTATGAGTGAAGCTCCGGGTTTAAACTTTATCCTGAGATTCTTTTCAATTATTGGTTTGACACCAAAAATAAATTCATATACAAGCAATGAAATGGAGCAACTGTTTTTAAAAGCATCATTTAAAACCATAGAAATGAACAGGATAAAACCTAATTCACCTCAATATCTATGCATTTCGCAAAAGCATGGCATAAACAACAATTAGTCTTTAATTTTCAAGGTTTCACATATAATTAAAAAACTCAAAATCATGAAAACAAATAAAACCTTTTTCAACGGATTGGCTCTTTTAGCATTACTTTCAATTGTTTCATGCAATACCAATAAAAATTCAGAACCACTGAAATTATCTGGTAAATGGATAATGACGGTAACAGAAATAAACAATCAAAACTCAATCGACAACTCAATAACTAAAAGCGATACAACATTTAATTCGCTCTTTCGGGGTATATCTTATATTCCTGATAATAGCGAATGGAATTTTGTGAATGATTCAGTTTTGATTGTAAGAAACTTAAAAGACCAAACGAATAAACCGGACACTTTGGTTTATAAAATTAGCCTGAAAGGTGACACATTGATGTTGTTTTCAAAAGATGGGGTCGAGAAATACCCACTAAAAATGTTGTCTGCTAAACGGGTTGAATTAGACTTTGGCGATGAAGCCTTTTCGTACCAATTGAATAAGAAACCTTAGCTTAAAAATTAATGTAATGAAGAATACTTTGTATAAATCGGTATTCACACTATCAGTTTTACTGTTTTTAGTTCATATCGGTTCCTCACAAACCATACCGGTTGACAGCTTGTTCATAGGGCAAACACCTCCCGGAGCAACTCCTGAAAAATTTAAATTGGCAGTTATCAAGGGCTCTTTTGCAGCCGAAAGAATCGCCATTTCAAACGATGGTAAAGAGATTTATTTTTCCGAAGTGAAGAGCTATTATCCTGCAACCGGCGATACCATCAAGTTTTACAGGTATGCAGATAATAAATGGACAGGACCTTATATCTTATTTGCGGGTTATCTTTCACCTGCCCTGTCAACTAAAGGAGACACCCTATTTTTTGAAACAGCCAAATCTGACTACCAAACCTTTTTCTCGGTTAAAAGAGGAAATAACTGGTCACCCCCGCAACGAATGCTTAAAAATCTGAACTCGGCGCATTATTTACAAGTCACCGACTTTGGAAATTATTTTATATCATCGGTTGCCGAAGATGGCGTTGAAACCTCCGACTGGTGTAAACTGGTGATTTCGGGAGCCGATACTCTGGCGCACAGTTTTGGTGAGCCATTGAATACAGATAAAGATAACCTTGACTTTTACATTGCCCGGGATGAATCGTTTATGATAATTGCCACTGCTTCGGGTTTAGCCATCAGTTATAAAAAAAGCGATGGAGAATGGACCAGCCCAAGAAATCTGGGTAAGGAAATCAACTTTGGACTGGGAAGCTGGGGACCATATGTAACAGCCGATGGTAAATACCTGTTTTATTCCACCGGAACCAAACTCGATTATTCAGATACCGGAATTTATTGGGTCAAATTTGACCAATTTAAAACATTCGCGCCATGAAAAAATTAATCACTTTAGCCATGCTAACCTTGATACTGTTTGCATGTGCCAGTAAAAAGAATATAGTTGAGGACAACTTTTTTGTTTTCGAACCCGACATCCGGCTATTTACAAGTTATGCCTTTATGAATGCGGCCGGGTACAATCACGACTGGAATCCAACCATGCATCCAATCAGGACAGAAATAAGGAACTACCTCGATTCGATTCTTCCTGAAAGTTATAAGAATGAAATACGCCAATATTTTGCAAAATGTGGGGGCGGCGATTTCTATGCCTACGGCGTTTATGCCATCAATTCCAACACTCCTCCAGATTTTGGCCTTTTGTGCGATACATGCAGCAATCAGCCATTCGACAAATTGGAAGGGTTCGATTCAATATTGGCTGAATTTTACACCAAAGCACAAATTGAAAAGCTCTGGGGAAAGTATTATTCAAAACTTCACGAAATAAACCTGCAATATAAACCTTATGCAGAGCTGGCTATCAGGCAAATTACCGACTATTGCCGAACAGATTCAAACTATTTCAGAAATCATGCTAACGGAAAATTTTATTATCAGCAAATTCCGCTGATGTCGCACTTTACAGCCTTCTTTAATGAATCGAATGGCGATTATTGGGTTATCAGCGGACCAATGCCTGGTGAGCCTAACCCCAGTGCATTTTACCACGAACCGCTGCATCAAATCGTAAATCCGATTGTGGATAGTAATGAGCAAATAAACCAACAGATTACCGGACTTGTAGTCTTATCGCAGGATAAGCTACAGGGCGATTATAATAATGTCAACACCCTTTTATGCGAGTCGTTTGTAAGAACCATTGACCGGATTCTATGTGCCCGACATAATGATCTCACCCAAAGCGAATTGTATAAAAAAGTGGAAGACGAATACAAACTTGGGCATATTCTCGCATTTTTTCTGCTCGAAAATTTGCCCGAATATGAAGCCAGTGGCAAAACTTTAGCCGAGTTTTACCCTCAATTGATTTCATCGGTTGATATGGAATTTGAAAAAAAGAGGTGGAATGATTACTGGAAAAACAATTAAAATAAATAATCACAAAAATGCATTGCAATTATAGAAGCCTAAAATTAGCGCTTCAAAAGATTTTATACGCTTTTGCCTGCATCCATTTCATTTCTTGCAATGAAATGAACAATCTATCCCGACCGGAAATAGCAGACAACGAACCAGGAACATTTATCACGGTAAAGGACGGGTTAAAAATTTTCGTGTATGAATATATGCCCGCCACTGATTATAACTGTACGGTTTTTATCATCTCCGGAATTACAGGAATCAATCATCATGCAGAAATCGAGCTTATAGAATTACTTGCTAACGGCGAAAACAGAGTGGTTGTCATTCATCCACGGGGCACGGGATATTCAGAAGGTAAACGTGGAGACATTTTAAATTTCGATAATTTCATTAATGACTATTACGAAATAATAACAAATGATAAGAACTATAATTCTAATCAACACAAAGTTATCCTTTTTGGTCATAGTATGTCTACTGCAATACTATTGGCGGTGGCTGATAAATTAGAAAATATTGGCGGTGCAATTTTGGTAAATCCACCTTACTTACAAAAAAAGGCAAAAGGTATGTCACCAAGTTTTCAGCAATACATTAAATATGCTTGTTATATGATTTTTGCCAAGCACAAACCCATTGTAAATATGGTTGGCGACCCTGCACTTATTGTAAACGAAGAAGACAGAAGGGAATCCGAGCAGAGAGTAAATGACTCATTACTAGTAAAGTATTTTAGTATGTATGTTATGCTTGAGTCAAAAAAAATAATGGATTCAATGATTGATTATGCTAAAAATGCCGATTATCCATTATTACTTATTTATGGAGCGAAAGATAATATTGTTGACAAAAAAGGCTTAGATATGATATTTGAGTTTTGGAAGTTTGAAATTAAACAATATACCATTATCGAAAATGGTACACATGGGAAATCAACGGTTATGCACGCAAAGAGTGTTATTAGCGATTGGATTGATGAAAGAAAAAATGAATAACGAACGCACAACACGCGGTATAAAAAATTGCCTGGGTATAGGTTATTCAAGGGTTGTAGCCCGCTTCAACTTTTGTGTAACTGGATAGGGTTTTGCCCGCAATCGGCAACTTTTCATACCGCAAACCGCTGCCCCCCCCTCCTCCGTAACTCAGCCTCTGAAAATTGAAAAATTAATTGTCCAACAGCGCTAAAAAATTAACATAACAACCCCTTATTTCTTTGATTGATTTCATAACTTTACGGCATCATGTCCCTGGCAATTTTATTAAGCGCTATGCAGGAAAAACAATATCAAAATATTACCACAATGAAAAAGCTACTCCTGATTTTGATCTTATTGCCCTCCATCGTTTTCGGTCAGAAGTGGGAGAAAACTTACATGAATGGGTTTGGGTATTCAGTCCAGGAAACAGCGGATGGAGGATATATTGTTGCGGGAGAGGACGGTTCCTCAAACCTTATATTATTAAAAACTGATCAATGGGGAGATGCATTGTGGAGCAAAACATACGGAGGTGATTTTGATCTGAGCACTTCTGCAATTGAAACTGCGAATGGTGAATATGTGTTGACCGGAAAGAAAGGTAATGCAGTTTTTTTGATGAAGACTGATCATGCCGGAGACACCATTTGGACCCGATCCTTCAAATTTCAAAATAATGATGTGGGTTTAACTGTAGACCAGACAGATGATGGCGGTTTCATAATTTTTGGTACATCAACCGACACCTTGGTTAAAGATAATGTGTTGTTGATAAAAACCGACGAAAACGGAGATACCTTATGGACTAAACTCATTGGAGGAGAACAGAATATGTCAGGATGGGACGGTCAACAAACCTCAGATGGGGGGTATATGGTTGTCGGTCGATATAGGAAGCCTTCTGTTAGCGGTGTACTATTAGTTAAGACGGATAAAATCGGGAATGTTTTATGGATTCAGACCTACGATGAATCCATTGGCGAAAACGGGTATTCGGGTGAACAAACCTCAGAAGGTGGATACATCATTACCGGAACTTCAAAAAACAAGGATATTTTATTACTAAAAACGGATATCAATGGAGATATAATATGGACTAAAACATACGGAGATAACGGTGGTAACGGGGGATACGCCGTTACACAAACAAGTGATGGTGGTTATGTCATAACAGGCGAAAAGAACTGGTCTATGGATGAAAGTGACTTGTTTTTGTTAAGGACAGATGATTCAGGCGAGCTTTTATGGATCAGGCAATACGGAGGAGAGGGTGTCGATTATGGGTACTCCGTGCAGCAAACTTCGGATGGAGGCTTTATCGTTGCAGGATGCCGTTTCGAAACTGCAGTCGGGCCAACTATCTACCTCATTAAAACTGATAACGAAGGTGAAGTATTGTTTTCCATCGATATTCCATATCCAAATCCTGAACGAAGATTGGTAAAAACGATTGACTTATCGGGCAGAGAAATAACAAAACCGGGCAGAAATATTCCTTGCATCAAAATTTTTGATGACGGCACCATTCAAAAGACAATGAACATTGAATAGCGCACATTTTTATGTACCATAGATGATTGTAACACGCTGGTTTATAGATGCGTTTAAAACATGTGATTAGCAAATTGTTGTAGGCAAACGCTGTGAAACATCATGCACGAAAACTATTTCCTGTAGAATAGCTACTATTGGATATTAATAACTATATTTGCAATTATTTTACAAAAACAAAGATTAAAATGGTGTTGGAAATTCGACTTAATAATTTTTTCTCCATAAAGGAGGAAGTTATTTTAGACTTTAGAGCAGCCAGAATAAAATCTGCAAATGCAAAAGCATTTAAAAATAATATTTTCTATCAAAATAAATCTGACATATTAAAAACCCTTATTATAAAAGGTGCCAATTCATAGGGAAAAAGTAATATTATAAAAGCAAATCGTTTTAGTAAT
>JAUYTB010000055.1 GCA_030695305.1 Bacteroidales bacterium | reverse complement strand
TTTACTCTTGCCGAAACCGATATTTGGTCTATCTTTGCGCCCTTTTAAAACTATAAATTAAATATTCAAATGGAGAAAAAGATGGGTAATCCGGCAGCTGTAGGGCTGGCCGGTTTTGGTTTAACTACACTGCTGTTACAGATTCACAACATCGGACTTATGGGACTTGGACCGGTTGTTGCGATGGGATTTATTTTTGGAGGAGTTGCGCAGATGATAGCCGGGTTTCAGGAGCAGAAGATGGGTAATAATTTTGGATACTCCGCATTTGTCTCATACGGAAGTTTCTGGATAGGTTTGGGATTGATATGGATATTTAATTATTTTGACATTTATAAATCGACAAGCTCTGATGTAGGCTTTTTTATGTTGGCATGGACTCTGTTTACTGTGATACTATTTATCGCCTCTCTTTGGGTGCACAAAGCAATGGCAATTACTTTCGGGTTACTCCTTATTGGATTTATTCTACTTGTTATTGGCCATTTTGGTAATCCTATTTACAATGTTATTGCCGGGTATGAATTGATAGCATGTGCTTTAGGTGCCTGGTATATGATGGCGGCAATAATAATAAATGATCTTGCAGGAAAGGATATTATACCTGTAGGAAAGCCATTCATAAGTAAGTAATCAGAAAAAACTATATTTGCATTCAAACTTAATAGCGATGCAAATCCGAAGAGATACAAAACCCGATTGGCTAAAGATTAAACTTGAGACATCAGGAGAGTATTCTCAAGTTGGTAAGATAATTAAAGAGCATTCTCTTAATACTATATGCAGCAGTGGAAGATGCCCTAACCAGAATGAGTGCTGGAACAGGGGTACTGCAACTTTTATGATACTAGGAGATATCTGTACCCGGGCATGTCGGTTTTGTGCTACACAGACTGGCATTCCGGGTCCGGTTTCAGAGTCTGAGCCGGATATGTTGGCTCGTTCTGTTAAACTCCTAGAGCTTAAACACTGTGTTATTACATCCGTTACACGTGACGATCTTGAAGATGGAGGTGCCCGCCATTGGGCCAAAGTCATAAGAGAGTGCCGTTTGCAAAATCCAAAAACAACAGTAGAGGTTTTGATACCAGATTTTAAGGGTGACGAGTCTCTTTTGGATATAATTACAGATGCAAAACCGGACATAATAGCCCACAATATAGAGACCGTAGAGAGATTGACTCCAAGTATAAGATCAAAGGCAAGCTATCGCAGATCGCTAACGTCATTAAACTATATCTCAAAAAGTGGGATTCTTACAAAGAGCGGCTTTATGGCAGGTTTAGGGGAGAGCTCAAAAGAGGTTGAGCAGACTCTAAATGATCTCTTTATTAGTGGATGCAGGGTTGTTACAATTGGACAATATCTGAGCCCCTCATCAAAACATACCCCTGTAATAGAGTATATTAACCCAAAAATATTTGATGAGTATAAAACTATAGCTCAATCAATCGGTTTTACTCATGTAGAGAGCGGACCATTGGTCAGATCTTCTTATATGGCGGATAAGGCATTACAAGTATGAGCAGAATAATTATTGAGAGACTAGGACAATTAGATTATAAAGAGGCGTGGGAGATTCAGAAAACGCTCTTCAGGAATTTAATTGAATCAAAAAACATGGGTAACAGTGCAGATATGAGGTTGCTACTATTGGAACACCCTCATGTTTACACTCTTGGTCTTAATGGCGAGAGAAAGAATATTCTTTTTTCAGATGATCTACTCTCATCTATAGGTGCAAGTTTCTACCATATTGAGAGGGGAGGGGACATTACCTATCATGGATTTGGTCAGCTTATCGGCTATCCGATTCTTGACTTGGAGAGATTGCAATTAGGGATAAAGAGTTATATCGCTCTTTTAGAGGATGCTGTTATAGACACTATTGCAGAGTATGGAATAATAGGAGAGAGGTTGAACGGAAGTATTGGAGTGTGGCTGGAGAGCGAGACGGAGAGGGCAAGAAAGATTTGTGCAATAGGTGTAAAGGTCTCAAGATTTGTTACTATGCATGGATTTGCCCTTAATGTCTCTACAGATCTTGATTACTACAAATATATCAATCCCTGCGGCTTTACAGACCGGGGAGTCACTTCAATCAAAAAAGAGTGTGGGTATACCCCATCACTTGTTGAGGTAGAGGAGATTTTCATCTCTCATTTTAACCGCCTTTTTAACAGTCGCATTATCTGATTTTAACAACTCCCCTGCTTTTTCTCCCATCTATATATATGTACAGAGAGTCAGGAAAAGTTACACCTCTCAGATACTTGCTCTCATAAAAAGCTTCACTCGAGTCAAGTAGGTCTGAGTTAAAAAATCCATCTCCCATGT
This sequence comes from Bacteroidales bacterium, assembly GCA_030695305.1. Taxonomy (GTDB): domain Bacteria; phylum Bacteroidota; class Bacteroidia; order Bacteroidales; family UBA932; genus Bact-08. The sequence goes on along the minus strand of JAUYTB010000055.1, from coordinate 2,204 downwards.
AGGGGTTAATTGTAAGGTATCCAATGCCGAAAGAGGTAAGGTTTTGAAAAAAATGGGTTCCCTGACTAGGTTCAACTCTAAAATTCTTCAATCCGCACTCTATAATTACTTTAGCTTCAGATATATCCGGCCACTTAATTGGAATCCCTAACCATGGGTCACTAGAACCCCAACGGCCCGGGCCAACAAGAATATAGTTTCTCTTCTCCTCCTTCATTCTTGAATTTAACCTGTTAATCTCCTCTGATATCTCTAATGTATGAGCACTGTCAAAGTTGTCACCTCTTACATAAATAATATCTCTTATACCATCAATTGCCCCAACTCCGAGTGCCTTCTCTGCATAAATGAGTGCATTATTTGTCTCTATCTCATTCCAATTAAGTGATTTGCTGTCGTTATTGCTTGTTATTGGCCTAATTTGCAAAAGACTAAAGATGTAATCCTCTCCTTTTGGAACATCCATATTAACGGCAAACTCTATCTCTACAGCCGAATGCATCTCATTGTGGCAAATACTCAGTAAATCGCAAAGAATATCAGCAAGAGGCATAGTATCATATTTTAGAAGATGAGAGAATGTTATGATTTTTCTCCCCTCCTCCAGATTGCTGTCAATCACTCTTTGACTCTGCATATCCCAGGTAGAGGCTACAAAATTCATATTTCTAAAGTGTTTGACCTTATTTATCTCAAACTTCTTTAGGTTTACAGAGTCATTTACAGAGGTTTTGAACTCCTCCGGTTTAAGATCCAGAGCAAACATCTCATTCTGAGTCTCTTTTAATGCAAGTTGAGGTGTTGAGAGTTGTAGTATATGTCTTGGGTGCTTTGGAGAGAAACGAAGTGTCTTTCCCCCCTCAACCACAAGTTTGCCCAGACCAAAAGCGATATTTACGATTCCCTCTTCCGGTAATTCAGATCCTATCGGATAGTAGTTTACCGATCTTGCAACACCGGAAATGGTTGGGAAGAAGAATCCGCTATCCTCTGTACCTACCAAATCCTGCAATACAACAGCCATCTTCTCTTCACTCAAAAGATTTGATGTTGCAAGCAGATAAGCTCTGCTGGAGGAGAAATATATAGAGGCATATACACTTTTAATCGCTTTTCCAAGCAAACGTAGCATCTGATCTTGATTTGTGGTATATGGAACCATATATGTAGAGTATATACCTGCAAACGGCTGATAATGTGAGTCTTCAAGTTTTGAGCTAGATCTCACTGCCAAAGGCCCTGTGGCGTTGGATATATATATTCTCAAATCAGAGACGAGAGACTCTGGCAGGCGTGAGCTTACAAACTCTGAGAGAATCTCATCATCTGAGATCTCCGAATTAATGACATATTGAAGTCCGTTTATCTTAATGAATTCATCAAAGTAGTCAGTTGCTATCACAACTGTTCTGGGGATCATTATTTTTACACCATCATACTTCTTAAGAAGATTGTATTTCTGTAACATATTGTTAACAAAAGCTATCCCTCTGGCCTTGCCGCCAAGGGAACCCTCTCCTAAACGGGCAAACCATATAAAACTGTTATAGGAGCTCTTCTCAAATCTGGCAACTACTCCGTGTCCCAATACAACTCGGTACTCCTTAATAGCACTAACAATGTACTCTCTAAGCTCGTCAATTGTTTCAAAATGACTTTGGTGAGCAGCTTTAATCTTTGCAGCGAGTGAGAAGAGCCCCCTGGAGAACATCCATTTTGAAAGTCTGTTCTTTGATCCGTGATATATAAGAATCTCTTCCGGAATATCTGAGACAAGTGACTGAAGGTCTCTCAAATCTTTTGCTCTTCCAATAATCTCTCCCGTGTTCAGATCTCTGAATATAAAGTCTCCAAAAGCAAACTCTTCACTTATGTATTCACTTAGTTGAATAAGAAGTGTCTTGGAGTATTTTTCCAGAAAGCCAACCCCAAGCCCTTTTGCCACCTCACGCATACTCTCCTGCGAAGATTGAAGAAGGAAAGGCATATGAGGATCATCGCTTTTTATCAATTTGCATAAGTCTATACCTGCGTCTAGTTTCTCACTGCTTGCAGGATCGCTTTTATTGATAACAAAGGCAACATCAGAGATTACCCCAAGAAGGTTCTCCTTGTATTTTTCATAGAGGTAGACCGCCTCAGTATAGTTTGTTGCCAGGAGAATTTTGGGCCTGGCTCTCTTTCTAAGCTTCTGCTGCTGCTCA
>JAUYTB010000036.1 GCA_030695305.1 Bacteroidales bacterium | reverse complement strand
TTGTTAGGTGTTTCACGAAGGGTATAGATTTTTGAGCTCCATGGAGAGTAGTTCTTTGCCACCTTCTCAATTGTAAGGATTGTATTCTCGAAATCATGAGATTCGTCATCTTCGAAATATGAATGCAGAGAGGCAGCAATTGCAGCAAAAACCTCTGCAGATGTCTCCTCGTCTGTAATCACTTTTTTAGAGCCGGCAGAGGCAAGTTCTGCTCTCCTTCTGTTAAGACCTATGTTGTATTTACCGACATGTTTAAAAACAACATACAGTAATATAAGTGAGAGAAAAACAACAGACATTGCAGTAATCGCCATAATAACACCGTAAGGATCTACCTTCATAAAAAGCATCCCGGCCGGTTCTAAATCTGCACCATAGTTACTGGAGCTGGGAGATGTTCTCTCCATTACTCCCCATGTGGCATTAATATCTGTCACCTTCCCGGCACCCTTTACATCTTCACCATCCCTAAGCCTGCCATAAGAGATATTCTCCTGCAGTATTTCGTGAGGAATAGCAACTCTGTCCAGAATTGTCCTTCCGTCGCTGCTAACCAGCAGTATCTCTTTTGACTCTTCAAGAGTGAAGCTGATATGGAAGGTACCTCTGAAAGGTTGGGCGTTTGCCCAGAAGAGAATGTGTTGCCTGGGTTTTATTTTAGTTAGGATATCTCCTCTGGGAATCATGTATTTGGTTAGATTTTCCGGGTCATTTGTTAAATAACACCCACCAATGTCAACAGTCCCGTAGGATGTGTTAAACAACTCAATCCAACCACTTTTATGACCGAAATCATCAACAAAATCATCTGTATTAATAACAAGAATTTCGTTGATTTTCATGTCCGACATATTCTGTGCGGAGATGTTCTCCGAAAATGCCAAACAAACCAGCAATAATAGTAATATGTATTTTTTCTTCATATTCTGTTGATTATGCTTATAATGGCAGATTGTCGTGTTTCTTTGGAGGATTTGAAACCTTCTTGGTTGCCAGTTGTTGAAGTGACCTTATGATACGGAAACGAGTGTTTCTCGGTTCAATCACATCATCAATATAACCGAAACGGGCAGCATTGTATGGATTTGCAAAAGCTTCCCTATACTCTTTCTCTTTTTCTGCTGCAAATGCCGCAGGATCCTCTGACTCTGCCATCTCTTTACCGTAAAGAACCTCAATAGCTCCGGATGGGCCCATTACAGCAATCTCTGCAGTTGGCCAGGCATAGTTTATATCTCCTCTTAAATGCTTGCTGCTCATTACACAATAAGCACCGCCGTAAGATTTTCTCAAGGTTACTGTAACTTTTGGTACAGTTGCCTCACCATATGCATAAAGAAGTTTTGCACCGTGAAGGATAATTCCCCCGTACTCCTGCTGTGTACCAGGTAAAAATCCGGGAACATCCACAAGTGTAACCAGCGGAATATTGAAAGCGTCGCAGAATCTTACAAAGCGTGCTGCTTTACGGGAAGCGTTATTATCCAGAACACCCGCTAATACTTTTGGCTGATTTGCTACTATACCCACAGATGTACCATTAAAGCGGGCAAATCCAACAATTATGTTAGTTGCATAATCTTTGTGAATCTCAAGAAACCTGCCGTCGTCAACTATTGTGCCTATTACCTCATACATATCGTATGGTTTATTAGGGCTATCCGGGATTATCTCATTTAATGAGTCATCTAGTCTGTCAATAGGGTCGGAGGTGTGAAGAATAGGAGCCTCTTCCAGATTGTTTTGTGGAAGATAACTTAGAAGTTCTCTGATTACCCTAATACCGTCCTCCTCTGAATCAACTGCAAAATGAGCAACACCGCTCTTTGTAGCGTGAACGCTGGCTCCACCCAACTGCTCCTGAGTTACATCTTCTCCAGTTACAGTTTTGACAACTTTAGGACCGGTAAGAAACATATAACTAGTCCCTTTTGTCATGATATTGAAGTCGGTGAGCGCAGGAGAATAGACAGCACCGCCGGCACAAGGCCCGAAAATTGCAGATATCTGTGGCACAACACCTGAAGCAAGTATGTTTCTCTGGAAAATCTCAGCATATCCGGCAAGAGCATTTACCCCTTCCTGAATCCTCGCTCCTCCTGAGTCATTTATCCCGATAACAGGAGCTCCCATCTTCATTGACTGATCCATAATTTTACAGATTTTCATGGCAAAGCTTTCGGAGAGCGATCCTCCGAATACTGTGAAATCCTGTGCAAAAACATATACCAGTCTCCCCTCTATGGTGCCGTAACCTGTAACAACTCCGTCTCCAAGGTATCTCATCTTCTCCATGCTGAAGTTTGTACACCTGTGCGTCACAAACATATCGAACTCCTCAAAACTACCCTCGTCAAGAAGCATAGCAATCCTTTCACGAGCAGTATATTTGCCTTTTTGGTGCTGAGAGTCAATTCTCTTCTGACCACCGCCCAAACGCGCCTTTTCCCTAAGCTGTATAAGCGCTTTAACCTGTTCTAGTTGTTGGCTCATTGTAATTATTTCAATTATAATTGATTATAAGTTAGATTTGTCCGGGTTTTCACATAACTCGGTAAGAATACCACCTGTAGACTTCGGGTGAAGAAATGCAATATTCAGACCCTCAGCACCTTTGCGTGGAGATTTATCAATCAACTGAACACCATTTTCTGCCAATTCGTTTAGCGAATTCTGAAGAGGTTCTGCAGTCGCAAAAGCGATATGATGAACTCCCTCTCCTCTCTTCTCCAGAAATTTTCCTATAGGGCCTTCCGGATCTGTGCTCTCAAGAAGTTCAATTTTTGTCTCTCCAATTTTAAAAAATGCAGTTTTAACTTTTTGATCTACAACCTCTTCAACTGCGTAACACTTAAGACCCAGTAAGTTTTCATAAAGAGGAATGGCTGTTTCCAAAGACTTTACAGCAATACCGATATGCTCAATATGCGATAGTTTCATGGTTTAATATATTAATGATTTAAATTTTCCGGTAAAGAAGCGTCAAAGGTAAGAAATTATAAATTTCTTGCCAAAAAAAATGATAAAAAGCAAGTTTTAAAAAAGGGAAAGATCGCTTTCAGATTAGCGGTCTCTCCCTTTTAATTCATTTTCTTGTTATTCTGGATTTGTTTATCAAAAAAAATCTAATTTCAGATAAATCAAATTCTAGTGTGACATTGTGTGGTAAACGTTTTGAACGTCATCGTCACTTTCGAATCGTTCAATCATCTTCTCAATTTCTGCCTTAGCATCTCCCTCCAGACTCTTAAGCTCTGTATTGGGTAACCTCTCAAAGCCCCCTGTCATCAGCTCCATTCCCTTCTCCTCAATAAACTTCTGGATTGTTCCGAAAGATTCGAAATTCCCATAGATTATTAACTCATCTTCCTCCATAAAGAGCTCTTCTGCTCCAAAATCGATTAATTCAAGTTCCAGCTCTTCAAGATCAGGGGCTACTGCACACTTTACTTTAAAAACGCATTTATGGTCAAACATAAATTCAACACTTCCCGATGTTCCAAGAGAGCCTCCAAATTTATTGAAATAGCTTCTTATGTTGGCCACTGTTCTTGTAGAGTTGTCTGTAGCTGTCTCAATAAGGAATGCAACCCCGTGAGGTCCGTAACCTTCATAAACAATCTCTTTGAAATCACTGTGATCCTTCTCAACAGCACGTTTAATAGCCCTCTCAATGTTGTCTTTGGGCATATTCTCCGAACGGGCTGTAGATATAAGAGCTCTGAGTCTTGAATTGTTGTCAGGGTCTGGTCCGCCACCCTTAACGGCCATTGTAATCTCTTTACCCAAACGGGTAAAGACACGGGACATATTGCCCCACCTCTTCATCTTACGCTCTTTTCTGAATTCAAATGCTCTTCCCATAAGTGGTCTGATTACTGTTGCAATCTTGCAATATACTTATCGGCCTCGTAACCCTCCATGCTCTGAGGATACTTAACCTTGATCTCTTCGTATATTTTTATTGCAGCGGCATTGTTTTTTAGCTCCTCATGCATTATTCCGGCCTTAAGAAGATATCCCGCAGCAAAGATATTGTCTGCATGAGCTGCAGCTTTTAGATAGTAGTCCAGTGCCTCTTTGTTTTTCATAAGTGAAGCGTATGCATCACCTATATTGCAAAGCGCTCTTGCCTGCATAATTGGATCTTTGGATTTATACTTTTTAAGATATGAGATTGCCTCATTATAGTTTCCGAGATGAAGTTCACATATTCCGGCATACAGATAGACAGATTTTGCAGCCGCAGAGCCATACTCGTCTATGATCTGACTAAAGCCGAGAGCATTTCCGTCTCCGTTAAGAGCAACAGAAAAAGAGTCTGCCCTAAAGTACTGTTCCGCAATAAAAGACTGAGACAAGGCCTCCTCCTTAAGCGGTTTACGGTAAAGGTGCTGGTAGGCAAATCCAATGGCAGAAATTGAAAGAATAGCAACTACTGTGTAGATAAGCGTATTCTTGTGTTTCTCTATTATTTGCTCGGTTTTGTTCAGAGCGTTCTCAACACTCTCTTCCGGATCCTGATGTTTAATTTTTTTTGACATTTCTACGTTTTTTTAGCAGGGTGCAAAATTACAATATTTTATCTAATCTCAAATTTTAAATAGATAAATATAGTAACTTTGTGTGTCAATAAGGTAATCGATGTATTTAAAAAGGTTAAAGATCTCCGGTTTTAAAAATATATCCGAAGCAGATATCCATTTTTCTCCCAAGTTAAACTGTATCTCCGGTATAAACGGTGCGGGAAAAAGTAACCTTCTCGATTCGGTCTACTATCTCTCAATGACCAAAAGCTACTTCTCCTCTCTTGATATTCATACAATATCATCTCAGGAGAGTCTGTGCAGAGTCTCCGGAGAGTATATCAGGGAGGATGGAACTACAGATAGTATCGTTTTGAAATTAGAGAGAGACGGGGGCAAACAGCTTAGTAATAATGATAAGCTATATACTCGTTTATCCGATCACATAGGGTTGATCCCTATTGTTATGGTATCTCCTTACGACTCCTGTCTGATTAATGAATCGGGAGATGAGCGCAGAAAGTTTATTAACTCCATCATTTCGCAACTTGACAGGGAGTATCTGAGAAAATTGCAGAACTACAATCAACTGCTTATGCAGAGAAACAGAGCGCTCAAATCATCTACATCCAACAGAGATCTTCTTGACACTCTAACAGAGAGGATGTCTTTGAATGCAAGTTATATTCACAAAAAAAGAGATGAGTTTATAAAGATACTTACTCCCGTAACACAGAGATATTATGAACTACTCTCTTCCGGAAGAGAGAGTATATCTATAAGTTACAGATCCGATCTGCATCAGGCCACGCTTGAAGAGCTTCACAGGTCTAACAATGAGAAAGATTTAGCATTCAAATATACAACTTCAGGAATTCAAAGAGATGACCTCATTTTTTTTATGGATGGGAATCAGTTTCGTTTATATGGTTCTCAAGGGCAGCAAAAATCTTTTTTAATAGCACTCAAACTGGCACAATTTGAGATTATGTCAGACATTCATAAAAAACCGCCTCTTCTGTTGTTAGACGATCTTTTTGATAAGCTTGACATGCACAGAGTAGAGTCTCTTCTAACACTTGTATCTTCAAGTCGCTTTGGACAGATATTTATAACAGACAGTAATAAGGTGAGGATAGGGGAGATTTTAAATAAGATTAATGGGAGCTCTTTATCAATAGAGATAAATTCCGGGAGGGTAGTATGAGAAGACAGAAGGTAGTGAAGATTGGCGAACTTTTCGGGGATTTTCTAAAAAGCAACGGTCTTGAAGATGGTATTAGAAGAGTTCAGATTTTTGAGGCATGGAATACCGTTGTAGGTGAGCGATACAGCGATTACACCCTAGAGAAGTTTTTTAAAGATGGTAAACTATTTTGCAAGATATCCTCCTCTTCTGCCAGAAACCACCTCTTTATGGAGAGATTGACAATTGTAAAGAGAATTAATGAAATAATAGGAGAAGACATAGTTAAAGTCTTGATATTAAAATAAAAGATGATGAGATCACTTTCTGTGATAATTGATGACGATATACCTTTTATAAAGGGTGTTTTGGAGCCTTTTTGCA
>JAUYTB010000016.1 GCA_030695305.1 Bacteroidales bacterium | reverse complement strand
TAAGATAGTAGACTCCGTCGTATGGTTTATATGAGACTATATAACTTATGCTCTCCGGTATTATCTCTATACTTCGACTGCTTTTAATAATGATATCATCTTTGGTCAGCTTTACATATTCGGGGTTAACTTCGAATCTGGCCTCGACCAAGGCAAAATTTAAGGCATCAATATAGAGTTTGCCCCGATAAAGGGGTGCTGTAATATGCTCTTTCTGCTTAAATGATATTACATAAACTCTTCTGTCGTCAATCACTGTTATGTCTGTGTGGGAGTAGTCATAAATAGGTTGATTTCCTGTATGAATAAGAAAGTCGGGTGGATTTTTTACCAAATCCAGCAGCAGAGAGGAGTTAATACTTGATTTGATTTTGGTTACCAGAGTGTCCTTTTGGTCCGGATTTGATAAACGCCGCATTTTTAGAACTTTAACCTGCTCGCTGCTAGTGCTGTAATTAATTCCTGTTTTGTAGATCTTTAATACAGCTTCACTTAATGTTATATTCTCTTTATACTCGACACCCTCTCTGTAGAATGTTGTGAGATAAACGGGCTCTTTGCTGTAGTTTGCAGATCTTGCAGAGAGCATCTCTCTCAATGTTTTATGCGGGTCTATTGCTCTCACTACAATCTCTTGAAGCGGTATGATTCTTTGATCCATCCAAAATGTCAGCTCCTGGCCGGAGAGAAGTGATGCCTCTATGGTTCTGGTAAGGTAGCCCAGATGTGAGAATTTTATATATGTTCCAAGTAGTGAGTCCGGAAGTGTTAGCTTAAAGTCTCCGTTGTTGTTTGTTACCGTTCCTAAGGGGTAGTTATCTACACTTACTGTTCCGTAAACGATAGGTTCTCCTGTAATTCTGTCTTTTAATCTTCCCGACAGGGAGAAGAATGTGACCTCATTTTGGCTATCCAAAGAGGGAGGGGCCTTATCCCGGGAGGGGAGAGTTATGGTGTCCTCTGCATCTGCCGGTATATAGATTAGAAGATGGTTTCCCTCAATTTTGATATTGAGTCTGTTATTGCCTGTAATTGTTCTTACAAACTCTTCCAGTGTATAGCTTCCGCTCTCTACCCTTACCCTTTTATCGTTCTCTATTAGCCGGCTGTCATATATAAGGAAGAGGCCTGTCTGTTCTGTAATTCTGTTTAGTAGACTATATGTGGTTCCTCTTCCCTTTGAGATGGTTATCTCTATCCCATCTGCCTGTAATTCTGTTGTGAACAGAGTTAGAAGGCAAATGATTATGGTAGCCGGGATATGTTTGAAGAACCGCTCCATTTTAGTTATTGATGAATTAGAATACTCTCCCCCTCTTTTGTGAATTTGAGATTTAGTGCAAAACATATCATCTGTGCCATTGAGTCGGCAGAAGTGCCGGAGAATGTTGCAGTTATAAGTCTCTCTTCTAACTCCGGAGAGATCTCTATTTGCATCCCGCCGCCACTGTTTCTGTTGATTATATCTGCCACATTGGATAGCTTCTCATCTTTAAAGCGGATTTTGTTAAGATATCTGGAAAATTGCTCACTATCGGATGTTGCTACAGATTTTAGCAGTCCGGAGCTTAAAACCGCACTCTCACCGGCCTTTACACGAATACTTTGTCCGTTACTTTTTAGTGTAACTCTCACCTCGCCTGTATTTACTGCCACAGAGGGGGTAGATTGGCCGGATATCTTCACATAGAAAGATGTACCCAATACCTCAATGCTTATAAGCCGCGTATCAATAACAAAAGGGCTCTTCTCATTTTTAGATACCTCAAAGTAAGCATCTCCCTCAAGTGTTACTTCACGACCTGCTCTTCTGAATTTTTTTGGAAATGAGATTGAAGTGTTTTGCGATAGATAGATTGTGGAGCCGTCATTAAGTGTGGTAGCGTAGGCAGCTGAATCCTCTTCGTTACGGATTGAGATCATCTCTGTGGGCAGATACAGCTCCTGTGTCAGAAAATATGTTGCTCCTATAAGTATTACAATAGCTGCAGCCCATCTAAGTGTATTAGACCGGAAAAATCGTGAGTATCTCATCTCCGGGCCTACGCCTCTGCTTGTATTGTCCAGCAGTCCATCCTGGTCGAGCCGGTTATATAGCCGGTTCCATGCATCGTTGGTCCTTCTGTTGTCTCTCTCTCTTGAAGTCATGATATTGGTGTGTGTGTTTCAATCTCTTTTTTTAATGTTTTGAGCACTTTTGTCATCTCGGCTTCTACTGTTTTAACCGATAATGAGAGCTCATCTGCAATCTCTCTGTATTTTAGGTTCTGGAATCTGTGCATTCGGAAAATCGTGGCCCTCCTCTCCGGAATCTTTTTTAAGGTACTATTGATTATCTGCTCCAGCTCCTGATACTCCATTCTCTCCTGGGAGTCTGAGAGGCTATCCCCGTCTGAGGTGTAACTCAAATTGTTTCTATATTTTTGGTCGCTCTTTTTTTTCTCGCAATATCTTAAAGATCTGTTTCTTACTGCACTGTATAGGTAGCTTTTAAAAGAACTGAAGATTTGAAGTTTGTCGCGATCTCTCCATAAAACATAAAAGAGATCCTGAATTATATCCTCTGCAGCGTCAGTGCTTCCTGTTATTCCGGTTGCATAAAATAGAAGGGGGGGGTGGTATTTGCGGAACAGCCCCTCAAATGCCCCTATATCCCCCTCTTTTACCTTTTTTATCTGAAGCAGATCGTTTAACATAACCTCAAATATAGTAAGGATATTTTAATCTGCGCTCTGTTTTTGGTTCTCTCTTTTTAACCTGTTTACAGCATACTCAAGTGATTCGTCCGGCTCAATAATGTTGTAATCTTCCCAGAAGTTTGCGTCATAGAAGTTTTGAACCTTATCTGATAGTGACTGACTCTCTTTGAATGATAGTTTGTATGGTATTCTGGAAATAATCTCTCCCTTACCACCGGTTATAACTGTTTCGGAGACAATGGTATAGTTTGTTGAGAAGAGTTTTCTTTTCCAGTCACATTTAAATTGAATTTCACTTCTTATGTAGTTTAGATGACTCTTTCCGTCCCTCTGTTTATAGGTTACCAGAAAAGAGATATTCTCCGGTTTAAATCGCATACTAAACGGTTTCTTTTTGAGAATTGCCTGAGTTGCTTTATTCCTGTCGTCCATACTTACACTGAATTCGGCTCTGGAGAATGCCAGACTCTCTCTGTCTATATAGAGCTTACCGTAGTGTAGGGCATAAGGGAGAATAACTTGTGGAATAAATGATACTACATAGTGAGGCCGCTCCTCTATCATCACCGACTCTTCCATTGCAAATTTATAGAAGGAGAGGGTCTCTTTATTGAGCATTAGGTCGGGATTCTTAACCACATCAAGATAGATTGAGAGATTTGGTCCGCCCAGAAGTTTCACCATAAGGGTATCCTCTGCCTTAGGACTGAT
>JAUYTB010000003.1 GCA_030695305.1 Bacteroidales bacterium | reverse complement strand
CTACTCTATTGAGCAGCTCAATCGTAAGAGGATATTAAATCTGCTTAAAAGAGATTTTGAGACACTCTTTAATCCGTATGCCGGAAGGGGTGTTAAGTTTCTTTATGGACCCGACTCCAGGATTGATGCCCTTAAAAGGGGGAGCGGAATCACTGCTACAACTATGAGATTCAGCAACTTTACAGATGGCTACCCCAATCAGATAATTATGGACCATCCGGGACTTAAACTCTCTATAAAACTTGAAAAAACAAACTACCTCTCACATGAGTAAGATGAATCTCTATACTATTGAATCTAAGGGAACAGACGCTAACGGATGCTCTCTCTTCGAGATCACTGTCAACAGAGAGAGTGAGATCTTTAATGGCCACTTTCCGGGTCAGCCGGTGCTTCCAGGTGTCTGCTCAATTGAGATGATAAGAGAGTCTCTCTCACTTATGGCGGGCAGTGATGTACATCTGTGCAAAATATTGCAGTGTAAATTTACAGGTATGGTTAACCCTATGCAAGAGAGTCTGTTAAATGCAGTAATCTCCTTGAAACCCGGTAGTTCGGATGGTGAGGGTGAGGTGGTGGCCGAGATTCTCTCTAAGGGGAGATCTATTCTTAAGCTAAAGGGGACAATCGCTAATAAGAGAAGGTCAAAAAAGTTAAATTACATAGTTTTAATTCCAACTTATAACAATGCAGCCACTCTTGAGGAGGTTATAAATGGTGTAAGAGGGGTTTGTGAAGATATAGTGGTTGTAAATGATGGTTCTACCGACTCTACGGCAGAGATTCTCTCCGGTAGATCTCTTGCCGGGCTTAAGGGATTAACAGTCATAACGCACAAAAAGAATTTAGGGAAGGGAGCTGCACTTAAAACCGGGTTTTCATTTGCTGCTGAGTCGGGGTTTGATTATGTTTTAACGATAGATTCCGATGGACAGCATTTTGCATCGGAGATAGATACTCTTATAGACGCTGCAATAAGAGAGCCGGATACTCTTTGGGTTGGATCAAGAGAGTTAGGGTGCAAAAATATGCCGGGGAAGAACACTTTTGCCAATAAGTTCTCTAATTTCTGGTTTAGGATCGAGACTGGCATCTCTCTGGAGGATACTCAGAGCGGTTTCCGAATCTACCCGCTTAGAAAAATGGGTAAAATAAAAGGTATAACCGGCAGATATGAATTTGAATTAGAGACTCTTGTAAGGGCTGCATGGAGGGGCATAGAGGTCAAGAACACTCCTGTAAGAGTCTACTATCCTCCTAAAGAGGAGAGGGTCTCCCACTTTAAACCTATTCTCGATTTTACAAGGATATCTCTGCTAAACACACTTCTGGTTTTAATTGCCCTTTTATGGTGGTGGCCCATCTCATTTATCCGTTGGTTTAGCCGTGATAACCTAAAAAGATTTATAAAGAGATATATAACAGAATCAGAAGAGAGTAACGGCAAGATAGCCAAGTCTGTAGGGTTGGGTCTATTCTTTGGCATATCTCCTTTGTGGGGATACCAGATGATTACAGCCGTTGCTGCGGCCCATCTTCTTAAGTTGAATAAAGTTATAGTTCTTGTCTCGTCAAATATAAGTATTCCGCCAATGATCCCATTTATTCTTTATGGAAGTTTTGCAGCCGGAGCACTTATCCTGAGAGAGCCGCTCTCCTTTATCCCCTCCTCTCTCTCCCTCTCTTCAATTTCTGATAGCCTTGTCCAATATCTTACAGGAAGTATTGCCTTTGCAACTATAGCAGGACTAGCAGGGTGGCTGATATCATTTATCCTTCTTAAACTGTTTAGAAAGAGGAGATAAGATAATGTCAGGACTCTTTATATCCATATACAGATATCTTAATAAGAGAAGGGTTCTTTTATGGGGATCCCTATTTTTAATTACAACTCTCCTTCTATTTTTTGCTGTAAGGGTAAGGCTTGTTGAAGATCCAACCAGATTCTTTCCGGATAGCGAAGAGGGGGGAAGGGTTGCCGCTCTCTTTTCCGGTATTAGCGCCAAGGATAGAGTTGTTACTCTCTTTGAGTTAAATGGAGATGCAGAGAGAGTAGATACTCTCTCCGGAGATCTTCTTACCGGTAGCGGGAGATTGATTGAGGTGGC
>JAUYTB010000001.1 GCA_030695305.1 Bacteroidales bacterium | reverse complement strand
ATCAGTTTGGCTTCTTCAATTTCTCTTTCTGTGATAGGGCCTCGCAAGACTTCATTCACGACTTTTTCTACAGACAGTTTCTTTTTTGAGGCATTCACAGAAAACTCAGCCCACTTAAAAAGAATTGAATCCTGTCCGCTGATGAAACTTCCCAGGAGCTTGAATGCTTCATAGTATTCGACCGGACTGGAGAAAGTGCCTGATGTCTTTATCAAAAATTCAAGATCTACATCTGATGTATTTTGTTTGACGCTTCGGGATTCAATCCTGAAAATTGAATAGTAATCGTCACTCACAGAACGACCAATATATTTCATTGGCATCGCTGTGATGGTTTCCTTTAATTTCTTTGCCAATGCGAAAAAGTCATCTTGCAGTTCACTTGGAATTCCCTTGTTTTTCAAATCGTTATAGAAAGCCGAAAAGCCACCCATCGTATCGTAGGCAGTGATAATTTTCTTCAGATGAACCCCAAAAGCAATGTTTGTTTCCCCATTGATCTGAGGGATATTCGTCACAGATTCCAATATCGGATAGTAATACATCATCCATTTTTCGATCAGTAGACCCGTTGGAAAATAAACCCTTTCATTTGAAAAAACAATAAAGGGAGAATTATCCTGTATGATATCGATCACCCCCCGCAAAAGCGCAAACTTATAAGTCGTTGACTTGCTATCGCGTTCAATGATTTTGCTGATGTTCTGAAAGATGAGGGGGTTCATTTTTGGGGTTGGGGTTGGGTGCTATATTTTTTGAAAGTTTATTAGTTTTTTTTATTGCTATTACTTTGGTCTATGTGACAATCTAAATAACTTTGTTTTGGTTTTTTTTAACAACTTTTCTTTTGGGTTGGCTTTGCAAGCTCTTTTATAAAGCTTTGGTTGCAGCGTTGGTTGGTGCGGTTTTTAAATGTGCTTGCAAATGCGTTGGCAAATCATTCTATAGATTTTGATTTATAATTTTCAAATGCTTGAATAACATCTTCTCTTAAAATCTTAATTTCAATATCTTTTGGATCTTTTGGTATTTTACCAACTGCATCC
>JAUYTB010000221.1 GCA_030695305.1 Bacteroidales bacterium | reverse complement strand
CAACACGCACTCCAGATGGATTGTCCAAATAGATAGCATCACCACTTGTACTTAATCCAAACTGTACCGTCTCTTCGTTATACTCTGTTGAGATAACAAGAAACCCTTTTGCAGGAATTGTTAGGTTGCCAAGGACTCTCTTTGGTTTTGTAGTTCCATTAATACCTGCATCATAGAAGGTATAGCCTGCTAGATTTACAGATATCTCCGAATTATTATATACCTCAACCCAATCCGGATTTGTATTATCTTTTGTTCCATCTGCAAATACCTCATTTATAAAGAGACTTATCACAGTTGACGCTCCCACAGTAAAACTGGCTGCCTGAGTCGGTGCATTTACTGGGTATTTTGTTATAAGCCCATCCTGATTTGTGGCCTCTATATAGTAGTTAACAACTGTATTTAGTGGATGAGCCGGAATTATACCAGAATAGGTAAAGTTTGCACCGGCAGTCATTGCAACTGAGGTGTATGAGCTGGCACTTGCAATCTTATATTTAAGACTAACAGCGGAAACTCCCTTAAGATCGGTAATCTTAGCCGTTACAGTAACTGTTTCGGTAGATTTTGGAGCTGCAGGATTTGCTGCAACATTAGATATACTGGCAGGACCTTCAAAAACAAGGTCTTTAACACATGATGCTATTATAAGCAGCACTACCAGAGGAAATATTATTATTAATCTATTTTTCATAACTCTCTTTGTTTAATTGTTAAAATGCTATCTGAAATCTCACCCCCAACATACCGTAGTCGTCTCCGGCTTTGCCTGCTGCTGTTGCAACCTTTTTAGGATCTTTTGTCAGGTTACCCTCTACATCTTTACCCACAAATAGTTTCCCCTTTCCGTTTGCATACCTGTCGTGATTTACATAACTGTAGTTAATCTGAAACTTGAAGTTATAACCTGTATAGAAGTTTAATCCTGCTGTTATAGCCTCTGCCGAACCACCATAAATATCCTTATCGTTAAGATCTACAAAATCGTAACGTAAAGCAAGCTCTACATCGCCCCATTTACGTTTAAAATCTGGCTGTGTAAATTCACCCTCATATCTGTTGTAAAACTGTTTACTGCCAAAGAGAAGATATGCTGCCTCTACATGGAACCCTCCAAAATTGAGTCTCTCCAGATTGTTTTTTCTTATAAGGCTATTGTTCATTATTTCACTCTGAACCATAAAGCCCTTATAGAAAAATGCAAGCTCAATGTTTCTGAAGCTCTCGTAATCCATATTTGCAATCAAATCTGTATCCAGATACTTCTTGCGATTAATGTTACTCAAAGAGCGTGCGCTATATCTTGCCATACCCCATTCACCTGGAGCCACGCTGGTTTTTGGAGTTCTGTAGGAGTATGCAAATCCAAGGTGTAAACCATAATCTTTTTTATGGTTAAATGGCTGGTAAACAAATTTTCCTGTTAATGAGATTCCCTCATCTCTTCCAAAATCTTTGTTGTTGTCCTCTGTATAGATTGCCTTCTCTGCATCCTCAATCTCCTGGAAGAAGATTCCGCCAATGGCAAGGAATTTCTTTCCGCTATAAGATGTCTCCCAACCAATATGTCTGGAGGGGGCAAATGTACCTACAACCATAGGTCGTTCAAGAAACTTTGTATATCTGGATGTTGTGGTCTGAGTCATAGAGAATCCCTCTTTGAAGTTACCCACTCTTGTAGATAGTCCGTTTAGAAAATCGTACTGAATGTAAGCATCATTCAGCTCCAGAATTCCGTTAGCAAAATTAAGGTCCAGCTCTGCCATAATATTCTTACTGAGATTGGCTTTAGCAGCAAACCTGGCTCTTCTGATCTTTGCCCCGTCACCAATCTCGTTAAGAGTCTCCTTGGAGAAGATTTGGGCATCTGCCTGTACTCTGATATCGAACCATAATTTATAGTCCTGATCTTTTGACTCAAACACCAAAATACCGTTACGTGCTTCCGATGACAGAGTCTTTCTCTCCTTGATTAGTTTACCATATTGGTCGTATAGAGGTTCGCCTTTAGGGGGCTCCTGAGCATTGATCACTCCAAAGAGGAGCAACAGTGTTAAAGTAAAAAATAATTTCTTCATTTTTCAAATATTTAAAAGTGTTACATAGATTTTACAAAGTCTACAAGATTATCATCCTGAGATAAATTGAGTTTTTTTCTTAACCGGTATCTGCTTATCTCAACGCTTTTTACTGAGATATTCAAAATAGGCGCAATCTCTTTTGAGGAGAAGCCAATCCTTAACAACACCATTAATCTTCTGTCCTGAACAGTAAGATTGGGAAATTTCTGATGTACTCTGTTGGCAAAATCGGAATAGACCTGCTCTGCCTCGGAGTAGATTCTCTCCACCTCATTAGTAAAGCTCATCTTCTGCTTAATGCGCCTGATCTCCGTTTGAAGTAATTCGTTTTTTTGTTTAAGATCGGATTCCGTTATTGCAGAGTAGAGATTTGTGCAGATAGAGCTTAGCAACTGACGCTGCTCTCCTATGCTCAAAGAGTATGTTATAAGGTCTCTCTTTCTCTCTTCCAGTCTTGTGACAAGAGTGTCATTCTCCATCTGAATTGTACTCACCTCAATATCATTAAGGGATTTACGGACATCGGTGTAGTTTACCATCTCTGTCCATCTCTTTTCGTTCTCTTTGAGTTTTAGTCTGTTCTTTTGGTAACGGAAGAATAGGAAAACAGTTACTATTAGCAATACAAAAAGCAATATAACTATAAGATTATTTACCATTTCTACAGGAATATTTATTATCGACTCCCGTGCAGAAGAGAGCTCAGCAGCTTCATCTTTAATTATGCTGTTTGTAACTGTAATCCCAAATACACTCTGAACAAAAAAGAGGGCAAAAAAGGTTGAAACCCCGGATAAAATAGGTGTTACAACCCAACCCGCAACAATATTCCTTATCATTTTAAACTTAATCTCCTGAACCCCTTTTACCATCCCTATTCCTATTACAGAACCCACAACAACCTGAGTACTTGAAACCGGGACAAGGGGAATAGCCGGCAAACCTATGCTCTGCACAAGATTTGACAGAGATGTAGATGAGAAGATAAAGAGAACAAGGGCCTGAGCAAGAACAACTACAATTGCACTTTCCGGGGTCATGGCAAGAATTCCTGTCCCAATTGTCTCCATTACCTTTTTACTGTAGGTGACAATCCCTATTGCTATGGATACTCCTCCTAATAAAAAGAGAACTGAGACAGACTCAATCTCCAACGTACCTATATTAACACTGAAAGAGACATTGTTTACAAACACCCCCATTACATTTGCAATATTATTTGCTCCCAGACTATATGCCCCAAAAGCACCGACAACTATAAGCCCGTATCTTATAAGTGAGTCAAGCTTAAGAAGGTGAATATGGCTTTTTCTTATATAATTTCTAAGAAGAATATAGAGCAGAGCAGAGAAGAGGGCGCCCAATATAGGACCGCTTATCCAGCTTCCTACAATCATAGTGAGCACGGTATAATCAACAGGATTAGCAGTAAAATAGCACCATCCCATTATCGCCCCAACAATTGCTTGTCCGGTAGATACAGGGAGCTTAAAGCGGGTCATAAGCGCAACGACAAGAGCGGAACAGAGTGCCACTGTAAAAGCACCTCCAACTGCATCTACAGATCCAAGCTGAGACAGTGTGTTTGTAGTTCCCGATCCCTGCAAAAAAGCTCCAAGAATAACAAATATTCCCGCAATCAATGCAGCTTTAGAAAACTTGATCATCCGGGAGCCAACTGCTGTTCCAAATATATTGGCAGCATCATTGGCCCCCAGAGACCAGCCTAGAAACAGTCCGCTTGAAATAAAAAGGAGTATCAGCATAACTAAACAACTCTTTTTATAGCCATAATTGAGAGAAGATCCGCAACTTTCTCTGCTGTATCGGAGATCATCTCTATATGAAGGGTAAAATATCTGAGATGAAATTTTTCACTTAATTTAAGATCCGGCATTTCACGAAATATTTTCCTTCTTATAATATCGGCAAGAAGATCGGCCTCCTTCTCATAAAAATAGACTCTGTGTATCTTCTCGTTCACATTTACCGGCTCGGTAAAGTAGCACTTTGCGGCAGGAATAACCGACTCTGCCGCCGAAACAGAGATCTGTGTAAGACGAATAAAATCGGGAATAAGCTCAGCCGGTATATGAGGCATCTCAACGTCAAATTGAAACAGGTTTTTCTTTGCCTGGTCAATTATATTGTCGAGCTCCTCAAGAAGCCGCATAAAGTCTCCCCTTAATTCGGGCATAAGAGACTGAGAAAAGAGAGTGTTCTCTATCTTCCTTCTTAACTTATCCGACTCAAGTTCTGAGGCGGCTAATGACTGGAGATTTGCATTGAAATTCTCCGTGTTTGAGTAGAGATAATTCTTTACCCCCTCCTTAAACAGCAGCAGACTCTGATCAACTCCATTCAAAAATTGATCTATAAGCTCAATCGATTTATTTGCCTTTGCAAAAAATAACATACTCTCAGAATTTTAAAAATAACTTAACGCAATGTACAAATAATTTAGTGCGAAAATTCTCCATAGATATATAAACCAAGTTTTAAGATAATAGTCTTTGTAGAGTTTTAATATTTATCTATTAATTTAAATTTGAATTTTTTATCTGATATAAATATTATATATGTAGTGTATAAAAATATTTTCCACATATTTATGTAGAGCTCATGTTAAGTTTTTTTCCGATGCCTAAACAAGAGAAAATAGCTCTACATAGACATCTTTCAGGAAGTATTTATGGATAACCTCTTCTCAGCTGTCTGTTAAATAATCATTAGCTTTGCAAACTGAGTTATATAACAAGGCTATATTTATGAGTACCGGAAATATTTTTAAAAGGATCTTCTATTCAATTAAAGCACTAATTCTCTTTATGAGAAGTGCAAGGAGAGTCAATAGATGCAACTACAGAGAGATTCCTATTATTATAAATAATTTCAACAGACTCTCCTCTCTAAAGGAGCTTATCTCCTCCCTTGAGAAGAGAGGTTACAATTCAATTTATATATTAGACAATGCATCTACCTACCCTCCACTTTTAGAGTATTATAAAAGTTGCAGATATAAACTCTTCTTATTAGGTAAAAACATGGGACATAAGGCACTATGGAGAAGTGGTCTTCATAAGAAGTTTAATAGTAAGCCATTTGTCTATACCGATTCGGATATTGTTCCTGGCGACAGATGCCCGGATAACTTTCTCGAAGTGTTGCTTAATACTCTTAAACGCTACAGTTTTGCATCTAAGGTGGGATTTGCTCTCCAAATAGACAACCTTCCCGACCACTTTGACCAGAAAGAGTCAGTTATTGAATGGGAGAAGCGGCATTGGGAAACCGAGACAGAGAAAGATATCTACAGGGCACCTATTGATACCACATTTGCCCTTTACAGACCTTATGTACGTGCCAACTCAAACTGGTATACGCTCAATCTAAGAGTATCAGGAGAGTTCACTGCCAGACACCTCCCTTGGTACAACAACAGCAGCAACCTAACAGAGGAGGAGAGGTACTATATTGAGAGCTGCAAGAGACCGACACATTGGACATCTCGCGAAAAAACAGGCCAAACACCTCTTGAAGAGATTATTAAGCAGAGGGTAATGATTTTGGATGGAGCAATGGGAACTATGATACAGCAGTACAACCTTACAGGTAATGACTACAGAGGAGAGAGATTTAAAAACCATCCATCAGATCAAAAAGGGAATAATGATCTGCTTACACTAACAAGACCCGATATAATCAAAGAGATCCACATCTGTTACCTTAAAGCGGGAGCAGATATTATCACAACAAATACCTTTAATTCCAACGCTGTCTCTATGGCAGATTATGGATTGGAGGAGTATGTTTACGAACTCAATTTTGAATCGGCAAAACTGGCAAAGGAGGCGCTAGATGAGTTTAGAAATAGTGGTGACTCCTCTTCACGTTTTGTTGCAGGAACCATGGGGCCAACAAACAGAACTGCTTCAATCTCTCCCGATGTAAATGACCCCGGAGCAAGGGGCATCACTTTTGACCAACTCTCAGATGCATATTACGTTCAGGCAAAAGGGCTTATAGAGGGAGGTGCAGATATTCTGCTGGTTGAGACAATTTTTGACGTACTCAACGCAAAAGCGGCTCTGTTTGCAATTGAGAGAATTTTTGAAGAGAGAGGTTCAAGGACTCCTGTTATGGTATCCGGCACAATAACTGACGCCAGTGGAAGAACTCTTACAGGCCAAACAGTTGAGGCCTTCCTGGTCTCCCTATCTCACTTTCCTCTTCTAAGTATCGGACTCAATTGTGCATTAGGTGCAGAGCAGCTCAGGCCATACCTTAAAGAGCTATCCTCAAAATCTCCGTTTTTCACATCTGCTCACCCAAACGCCGGACTACCGGATCAATTTGGAGGATACACACAGAGTGCCGACTTTATGGCAACTATTGTTGATGAAATACTAAAAGAGGGGTTGGTAAATATCATTGGGGGGTGCTGCGGCACAACACCTCTTCATATTGAAAAGATTGCAGAGGTAGCTAAAAAATACCTGCCCCGGGAGATACCTCCACACAATCCTAAAACCAAACTTAGCGGACTTGAAGCACTCACAATCTCTCAGGAGAGCAACTTTGTAAATATCGGAGAGCGGACAAACGTCTCCGGATCTAAGAAATTTGCCCGTCTTATAAGAGAAGAGAGATATACGGAGGCACTCTCTGTAGCAAGAGAGCAGGTAGATGGAGGAGCTCAGATTATTGATATCTGTATGGATGAAGCTATGCTTGACGCTCAAAAAGCTATGGTTACATTTGTTAATCTCCTTATGGCAGAACCTGATATTGCCAAACTTCCTATTATGATTGACTCATCCAAATGGGAGGTAATTGAGAGTGCCCTCAAATGTATTCAGGGTAAATCTATTGTTAACTCAATAAGTCTAAAGGAGGGAGAGGAGAAATTCCTTGAGCAGGCCTCTAAAATAAGAAAATATGGAGCTGCTGCGGTGGTTATGCTGTTTGACCAGGATGGGCAGGCAGATACTTTTGAAAAGAGAGTCTCTGTTGCAGAGAGATCTTACCGGCTCCTAACTCAAAAAATCGGATTCCCGCCCGAAGATATAATCTTTGACCCTAATGTACTTGCCATAGCCACAGGAATCGAAGAGCATAATAACTATGCTGTAGATTTTATAAATACAACCCGATGGATTAAAGAGAATCTACCCTATTCCAAAGTTAGCGGAGGAGTAAGCAATCTCTCGTTCTCCTTTAGGGGAAACGATACTGTAAGGGAGGCAATACACTCTGTTTTTCTCTACCATGCAATTGATGCAGGTCTTGATATGGCTATAGTTAACCCCGGAATGCTTCAAGTATACAGCGAGATTCCGCCTCAATTATTCAATGCAGTGACCGATGTTGTCCTTAACCGAGGTGACGAGAGCACAGGAAGATTGATTACTTTGGCAGGCAATCTTAGCAACATCAAACAGAGTGATGATCACTCCAAAAAAGATGAGTGGAGAGAGTTGCCCGTGCAGGAGAGAATAAGGTATGCTCTAATAAGAGGTCTTGATCAGTATATAGATGAGGATACAGAGGAGGCACGAAAAGAGTTCAAAAGGTCTATTGAGCTTATTGAAGGCCCACTTATGAGCGGGATGAACGAGGTTGGGGATCTCTTTGGAGAGGGTAAGATGTTTCTACCCCAAGTTGTAAAGAGCGCAAGGGTTATGAAACGGGCTGTTACAGCTTTGGCACCCTTTATTGAGGCAGAGAGCCGTGGTGAGGAGAGAAAAAGCGCAGGTAAACTTCTCATTGCCACAGTAAAAGGAGACGTTCACGATATAGGAAAAAATATAGTTAGCGTTGTTCTCTCATGCAACAACTATGAGATTATCGATCTTGGTGTAATGGTTTCGGCAGAGAAGATAATTGAGACAGCAATCAGAGAGAGAGTAGATTTTATCGGTCTCAGCGGGCTTATTACACCCTCTCTGGAAGAGATGGTCAATGTCGCTGCCGAGATGAAAAGGAGAGAGATCTCTGTGCCTCTCCTGGTAGGGGGAGCAACAACGTCTGAGATTCATACAGCAGTAAAGATATCGCCCCAGTACTCAAGCCCTGTTATTCACGTTAAGGACGCATCAAAGGCCGCCGGTGTTCTTGCACGATTGCAGGGAGATAGCCGTAAAGAGTATCTTTCCGGAATAGAGCTTAAGTATAGAGATTTACGGGAAAATCACAACACCCAAATCTCCCGGGAGAGAGCTTTATCAATAGAAAAAGCCAGGGAGAAAAGATTAGTAACAGACTGGGAAACAACAGCCGCTGCAATCCCTGAATACACAGGCATTCAAGATATTAAGGAGATCTCTATAGACGAGCTTACAAAATATATAGATTGGACCTTCTTCTTCTATGCCTGGAAAATAACCGGCAGGTATCCTGCTATCTTTAGTGATCCGGTTAAGGGAGAGGAGGCAAAAAAATTATATGACGAGGCACTTAACTATCTTCAAATTATTAAAGAAAACTCTATTATCACTGTGGATGCTCTTTTCGGAATTTTTCCTGCCGTATCTACAGGAGACGATGTTGTAGTTTTCAATAAAACCGGAGAGATAGAGATTGCCAAGCTCTGTTTTCTTAGAAATCAGGAGTCAAAAGAGGGCGAGAATCCAAACTTGTCACTTGCAGACTTTATTATGCCCCTGGAGCTCCAAAAGAGAGATAATATAGGGACCTTTGTTGTATCGGCAAAAATTGATGAGGGTAAAATAACCCGGTTCAAAGATGACGACTATGCACTTATTATGATAAGACTTCTCGCAGATCGTCTTGCAGAGTCAGCTGCAGAGTGGCTTCACGAAAAGGTGCGTAAAGAGTATTGGGGTTATGCCAAAGATGAAGATCTTACCCTCTCTGAGATTCTCTCTGTAAAATACAGAGGAATCAGACCTGCTCCCGGCTATCCTGCCTCTCCTGATCATAGCGAAAAAAGAGTTATCTTTGATCTCTTGGAGGCAGAGAGACGAATAGGGGTAACACTTACCGAGAACTTTACAATGGTGCCGGTATCATCTGTATGCGGATATCTCTTTTCACACCCTCAATCCTCCTACTTTAACGTAGGAAAAATCGGGCGTGATCAACTGGAGAGCTACGCACTAAGAAAAGGGATAACCAGCGAAGAGGCAACAAAATGGCTTGCAGCCAATTTATAAACTATATAACTATTTTATAGATAGATGACAGTAATCGAAAGAATCCGGGGCAGCAAAGGGCCTCTCTTTACATTTGAACTTCTACCCCCACTAAAAGGGCACAGCATAGAGAGAGTATACTCATCAATAGAGGGACTCCTGGAGTTTAACCCTGCCTATATAAACTTCACATCGCACAGGAATGAGACAATCTATAAAGAGAGACCGGATGGATCTGTCGAAAAGAGAGTTGCCAGGATACGCCCGGGGACAATCGCTCTTGCTGCTGCTGTTAAATACAAATACAATATAACTGTAGTTCCTCACGTACTTTGTGGAGGATTTACCAGGGAGGAGACCGAGAACGCTCTTATAGAGATGAACTTTCTTGGAATACATGATGTTTTTGCCCTTAGGGGAGACCCTGTAAAGGGGACAAGAT
Organism: Bacteroidales bacterium; assembly: GCA_030695305.1. GTDB lineage: Bacteria > Bacteroidota > Bacteroidia > Bacteroidales > UBA932 > Bact-08. Next base: position 4,467 of record JAUYTB010000221.1, on the reverse strand, counting down.
CGTTTGTGCCAGAAAAGGATGGCCACAACTACGCTTGTGAACTTGTAAAGCAGATTGACAATCTGAATCATGGGAAATATCTTGAAACCTCTCTTGAAAACGGTACTCCTACTACTTTTTGTACCGGAGTCGCAGGGTATCCCGAGAAGCACTTCGAAGCTCCCAACATAGAGGTAGATATGGAGAATCTTAAAAAAAAGGTTGAAGCCGGAGCGGACTATATCGTAACCCAAATGTTTTTTGACAACAGCAAGTTTCTAAAATTTAGGGAAATGTGTATAGCTGCGGGGATAAACATCCCCATCATTCCCGGAATCAAACCAATCTCTGCTCTAAACGACATTAGATTACTGCCTCAGACATTTCATATAGATGTTCCAAGCGACCTCTACTCAGCCATTCTAAAATGCAATAATGATGCTCAAGCAAGAGAGGTGGGGATAGAGTGGGCTTCCCAACAATCACGCGAACTTATTAAAGAGGGTGTTCCCGGAATTCACTACTACACTTTGGGCAGGTCGGACAATATTGCAAAGATTGTTAAATCTGTATTTTAACCATCCTAACCTCTAAAAGATAAAATAGATAAACATGGAGAGCATAAACACCTTTAAAGATTACAAAGTAGCAGATATCTCTCTTGCCGGATTTGGCCGCAAGGAGATAGAGATTGCAGAGAAAGAGATGCCCGGATTAATATCTCTGCGCAAAAGATACAGCTCAAATAAGCCGCTGGAGGGGGCAAGGGTTATGGGATCACTGCATATGACTATTCAGACCGCTGTGCTCATTGAGACACTTACGGCTCTGGGCGCAGAGGTTCGCTGGTGCAGCTGCAATATCTTCTCTACTCAGGACCATGCAGCAGCCGCTATGGCCGCAGCCGGAATTCCGGTTTTTGCCTGGAAAGGAGAGACACTTGCCGAGTATTGGTGGTGCACAGAGAGAGCTCTTGACTTTGGAGAGGGTAAAGGACCAAACCTTATCGTAGATGATGGAGGTGATGCTACAATGATGATTCACAGAGGGTTTGAAGCAGAAAACAACCCTTCAATTCTGGATACGCCTGCAGAAACAAGCGACGAAAAAGAGCTCAACAACATCTTAAAAGAGATCCTCTCTTCCGATCCTCAAAGGTGGCACCGTCAGGCACCCCACATAAAAGGGGTCTCAGAAGAGACAACTACCGGAGTACATCGTCTATACCAGATGTTAGAGCAGGGTAAGTTACTATTCCCCGCATTCAACGTAAATGACTCAGTCACCAAGTCAAAGTTTGATAACCTCTATGGATGTCGTGAATCTTTGGCAGATGGCATCAAAAGAGCAACCGATGTAATGATAGCCGGTAAAGTTGTTATTGTTGCCGGTTATGGAGATGTTGGAAAAGGGTGCGCCCGCTCTATGCATAGCTATGGCGCAAGGGTAATTATAACTGAGATTGACCCTATATGTGCCCTGCAAGCAGCGATGGAGGGCTTTGAGGTCAAGACGATGGAGGAGGCAGTGAGTGAAGGGAACATCTTTGTTACTGCTACAGGCAATAAAGACATTATAACTGCAGAGCATATATCACATATGAAAGATCAATCCATTGTATGTAATATCGGCCATTTTGACGATGAGATTCAGGTAGCTCAGTTGGAAAAGTGGGAAGGGATCCAGAGAGTAAACATAAAACCACAGGTAGATAAATACATATTCCCCGATGGTCACTCAATCTATCTGTTGGCACAGGGGCGTCTTGTTAATCTTGGCTGTGCAACCGGTCACCCCTCTTTTGTAATGAGTAACTCATTTACTAACCAGACTCTGGCTCAGATTGACCTTTGGAAGAGCAGCTATAAAACCGGTGTTTACAGACTACCTAAAGAGCTGGACGAAGAGGTTGCAAGACTCCATCTGGAACAGCTTGGTGTAAAACTGACACGCCTTACCCCTGAGCAGTCACAATATTTGGGTGTCCCAATCGATGGGCCTTACAAACCAGACCATTACAGATACTAGATCAAAAAGAGATTTCATTTTGTTATTCTGTTTTATTGTAACTCACTATTGCACATAGATTTAGCACAAAAGCAAATCCTAACAGGATAATTATTTGTTTTGAGAGATCGGCAATACCGCTTCCCTTAAGAAAGAGCATCCTCATTATATCTGTAAAATACTTCATGGGGTTTAATGCTGCTATTAATTGAGCCCAATTTGGCATACTGCTTACCGGAGTAAAGAGACCACTCATTAAGATCATGATAAGCAGAAAAAAGAACATAACAAACATTGCCTGTTGCATTGTTGCAGAATGGGTAGAGATAAGCAGCCCGAATCCTGAAACAACAGTAAGGAAAAGAAATGATAGTAAATAGAACTCTAAGATGCTCCCTTGCGGCACAATTCCATAAAGAACTTTTGCCAAAATCAAAGTATTGGTGAGAATTACAAATCCAATTATCCAGTATGGGATTAGTTTTGAGAAGATAAATTTGAATTTACTTACAGGTGTAACATTTATCTGTTCTATAGTTCCTGCCTCTTTTTCCGAAACAATATTAAGCGCCGGTAGAAACCCTCCTATTATTGTAATTATTATTACCATAAGGGCCGGAACCATAAATAATTTATAGTCCATTGTTGGATTATACTTTACATTGGAGATAATCTGCAATCCTTGTGGTTTTGAATAATCTACCCCTTTTTGTATCGCATTCTGCTTTAAAAGACTGGCAGAGAATTCGTTTACAACTGATCCCAGATAAGATGCCGCTATACTTCCTCTTAGTCCATCAACCGCATTGGAGGCAATAAATATCTCCCGCGACTCTCCGTTCATAAGTTTTTTCTCGAAACCGTGAGGAATCTCCATGATTATATCCGACTCTCCCTTCTCAATACTCTTAATTGCCATTTCGTAACTATCGGCGTAAAGAGCCTCTTCAAAATAGTCCGAACCGGATACCTTCTCTGCTAATGTTCTTGAATAAGAAGATCTGTCGGAATCTATGATTGCAACTCTTATACTCTTTACATCCAAGTTTGCAGCCCATGGCATTAGTATCATCATAATTACAGGATAAACGAGGATAAGTTTTGGAAGAAACCTGTTCCTTGCAATCTGTTTAAACTCCTTTTCAAGCAAATATATAAACATCATATTTATAAATTAATTCTTTTACTCCAATCTGTCTCTAAAGCTTCTCAAACTTGCCAGCATAAAAACAGAAGCCATCGACAAAAGAACAATAATCTCTTTGAGTACATATTCCAGGGGTAACCCCTGAATCATTAGTTTTCTGACAGCCTCTATATACCATTTAGCAGGGATAAACTGCGCGATTATCCGGAGTATTCCCGGCATATTTGAGATTGGATATATCATACCGGAGAGTAACATTACGGGCATCATTAAAACAAGTCCGGATATTAGCATAGCTGCAACTTGTGTCTTGGCGATAGAGGAGATGAGCAGCCCCATTGAGAGAGAGACAAAAATAAAAATAAGGGAGATTACTACCAGCCAAAAAAGGCTTCCCGTAACAGGGACTTGAAGCACAAAAACAGAGAGGAGCAGGATTGTTGTGAGATTGATTATTGAGAGGACAAAATAGGGAACACTCTTTGACAGTATCAGTAAAAACGGTTTAACCGGGGAGACTAGTAAAACCTCCATTGTTCCGGTCTCCTTCTCTCTTACAATTGAAATAGATGTCATCATTGCACATATAAGCATCAGTATTAATCCCATTACACCGGGTACAAAATTGTAAGAGCTTTTCATTTGAGGGTTGTAGAGCAGCTTTATATTTGCTGTTGCACTTGCCGGCCTTAATTCATGTCCGGTATCTATAATTATAGAGGAGGCATAAAGAATAAAACTTGAAGCCATATTAGGGTCAGACCCGTCTGCAGTAAGCTCTATTGTGGCAGAGCCTTGATGAAGTAACCTTTCGCGAAATCTTTCGCTGTAACTCACAATAAGTGAGACCTCTCCCCTTCTTAGTAGATCTATTGCCTCCTTCTCATCTCTAACATATGCATAAGCGGTAAAATACTCCCCTGCGGTAACTCTCTCTGTTATCGATAGTGAAGCTTCATCTCTTGAAGAGTCAATTATGGCAATGTTGATGTTTTTCACATCGTTGGTGAGTGCAAATCCAAATAGTATTATCTGCACAACCGGCATCAATAGTAAAATCATTACCGTTCTATAGTCTCTAAAGATGTGATAGAACTCCTTTCTTACGAAAATTAAAAACTGTCTCATTTATTTGATTTTGCCAATTTATAAAAGAGATCGTCCATACTTTTGGCTCCATAATTAAGCTTGAGATTTCCGGGCGTATCCAATGCCTCAATTTTTCCCTCTTTCATTATTGAAACCCTGTCACAATACTCCGCCTCATCCATATAGTGAGTAGTTACAAAATCAGTTATCCCCTTTTCTGTAGCGTCGTATTACAATTCCAAAAA
>JAUYTB010000362.1 GCA_030695305.1 Bacteroidales bacterium | reverse complement strand
TGGGAAGTACAATTGTGAGAGGTCCCGGCCAAAATTTCTCGGCAAGCATATATAGACGATTATCAGATACAGAGATTAGGGGTTCAATATCTTCTACAGAGGCAATATGAACAATAAGAGGGTCAAATGAGGGCCTCTCCTTATACGAAAAGATCTTTGCAACAGCAGCCGGGTTAAGGGCATTTGCCCCCAATCCGTAAACGGTCTCTGTAGGGAAAGCCACAACTCCACCGCTCTGGATAATCTTTGACGCCTCTACTATTTGGTTTTGATCTAACATAAGAATCTCTCTAACATCAATGTACTAATCGTGCGTTTTAGAAGAGGACGATATAAGGCGGTTTATCTCTTCCATCTCCCCGGAAGAGAGGTAACGCCATTTGCCTACAGGGATATCCAGAGAGATATTCATTATACGCACCCTTTTAAGGTTATATACCTTATAGTCCAGATAGCTGCACATTCTTCTGATTTGCCTGTTAAGCCCCTCGGTAAGGATTATCTTGAAGCTGTTTTTGCTGATCTGCTCTACATAACACTGCCTGGTTACTGTCCCCAGAATAGGAACACCTCTTCTCATTTTACTAATAAACTCTTGATTTATAGGTCTGTCTACTTTGACAATATACTCTTTTTCGTGATTATTCCGGGCTCTTAATATTTTATTTACTATATCCCCGTCACTTGTAAGAAATATCAGCCCCTCGCTCTCTTTATCCAATCTTCCTATAGGGAATATCCTTTGAGGGTGATTAATATAGTCAATTATATTATCTCTCTCTCCGGCTGTATCTGTTGTACAAACAATTCCGACAGGTTTATTGAAAGCTATATAGATATGTCTCTCCTTTGGCGCAGAGACAAGCTCACCATCTACCCTTACCACATCAGAAGAGGTTATCTTTGTACCCGGCTCGGGTACAACTCCGTTTATGGTAACCCTATTCTCCTCTATAAGTTTATCTGCAGCCCTGCGGGAGCAGAACCCTATTTCGCTCAAATACTTATTAATTCGGGTTGTATTACTCTCCTGCATTAAAGAAATATTTATAAATACTGTTGTTAATCTCCCACAAAAGTAATACTAAATTTTATTACTTGAGTTATTGCTGTTACAGGAGTCTGCCGGCAATATAACCGGTAGTCCAGGCGTTCTGAAGATTATAGCCTCCTGTAATTGCATCTATATCAAGTATCTCTCCTGCAAAATAGAGGTTTTTAACGCATCTGCTCTCAAGAGAGCTCATATCTACACTTTTAAGACTTACCCCTCCGCAGGTGACAAACTCCTCTTTATATGCAGACTTTCCGGTTACTCTGTAGATATCGTTTGTGAGAGCATTAACTATTTTATTAACACCTTTTAAGCCAATCTCCGAACATCTCTTATTTTCATCTATATCACATCTCTCAAGAAGATGCCTCCATAGACGCGAAGGAATATTTTGTGGTTTAACACCGGATATCTGCCTGTTAAGATTACTGTTAAGCAGATCTTTTACTGTGTAAGTCACTCTTTCGCAGTCTGTATCATCCATCCAATTAACAGAGAGGTTGAAATTATAACACATCTCATTTAGCAATCTTGCTCCGAATGAAGATAGTTTAAGAGCAGCAGGACCGCTCACTCCCCAATGAGTAATAAGAAGTGCGCCATGAGATTTGATTTTGCTCCCCTGAATTGTTAAAATGGTGTTCTCTGCCACAACCCCCATTAGTTTTGTTATGCTCTCTCCGGGAAGATTGAAAGAGAAGAGTGACGGTACAGGCCTCTCAATTACATGATTTAATCTTTCCAGCCACTCAAGTCCCCTCATTTTGGGAGAGCCTCCGGTAGTGACTATTACTTTATCAAAGATTTGGTAATGAAGATTTGGATCAGAGAGTTCCAGCTCTATTGTTCCGTCGGGCAGCCCTTTAAGGGAGGTAACTTCTGTAGAGGTAAACAGCTCTGTAACAACTCTCTTTGACTCATTAAGAAGGCATGATATTATACTTTGGGAGTCCTGAGAGAGTGGAAATATACAGTTATCTTCCTGTGTAACTAGAGGAACACCCCTTGACTCAAACCACTCGATAGTCTCCTTTGGGCCAAACTGGCGAAAAAGATGCTTCAGCTTTTTTCCTCCCCTTGGATATGCTTTGCAAAGCTCATCAAGCGAGAAGCAGGCGTTGGTCAGATTACATCTGCCACCGCCCGAGATTCTCACTTTAGATAGGGGAATAGTGCTCTTTTCAAATATTTTAACCGTTGATAGTGGATAATTATCCTTTACAGCAATTGCTGCAAAAAATCCGGCAGCTCCGCCTCCTATGACAGCAACTCTCAAATCAAGCACGTTTTTAAATAGAACTATTGCACAATAAGCGGGGACTCTTTTACAACGCTTATCGTTTTCTTATTAATCTCAATATCCTCTATAAGAATTCCATCCGGATAGATAACGGAAGTTGGAATGGTTCCCTGATAGAGATAGTTATATACCTTTTGCTCTCTGCAAACTCCAAGAACCCTCTTGAGTTTGGTCAGTTGAACAGGAGTTATTTCGGCGCCGTATACCAATCTCTCTTCACCATTTTTTACCGACACTCTGTAGATATACTGATCGGATTGATTGGCAATTTTTCTGACAATATAGGCATACTCTAACCCCTCCTCTTTAGCCGCTTTAATCAGCTCTTTCTTAAGCTCTGCAGATGTTGCTCCTCCTGTTGCGGATATCACAAGTGTTCCGGGAGCCATATCAAGAGATACACTTCGTGGTCTGACACCATATCTTAGGCTTCCGGTAGAGCTTTTGCTGGTTTTTGTGGGTACACGTGTGCTTAACAGGTTTTTGAGAATCCCTTTATCAATCAGATTAAACTCCTCAATAGGGGCTACTCCCTGAGCATCTATTGAGTAGTACCCCAGAAGCGGAATCCCCTTATATGACTTAAGATCTGTCCTGTTTGTTACAGTTATTCTGCTGTCTATCACTTTTTTGTTAAGTCTCTCTTCAAGGGGTTTAATATCCCTCCTTGCAGAAATATTCTCTACGCGGCCTGTAGAGGCCATTACCTGAACAGGTTTCCGGTAAGCGAAGATTCCTGAGGGTGAGATAAGATTATCGGAGAGGATAGTTGCAGCTGCTTCATTCATAAAGAGAACAGGTCCTAAATAGTACTCCTCAATTTCGGAAGCACCTTTTAGTGAATTAAGTCGGGATGAGAAGTTGTTTACAAAAGATTTAAGCTCACTTGAAGAGGGTAACTCCTCAAAGTTTCTAACCAGGATTACCTCGCGATCTGTTAGAATCTGTCCTTTGGAGGTTCTTATCTTACCCGAGATCTCTAGTGAAACATAGCCGGCAGGCTCAATAATCTCTGTCCCCTCTGTTGATGTTAGGTAGTATTTGGCCTCGATTCCAGCTAAGTTCACTTTGGTATCAAACAGTTGATTGTGTTTTAAAAACTCTGCCGAGACAATTTTTGTCAAACTCTCATACTGTTCTCTGTTTAGATTAAATGGTGCAGGAGGGGATACTCTCTTCTCTATCTTTTTAAGTGGCAGCATATCTGCAAGAGACTTCTCCTCCTCTGATAGGTTGGCATTTTTAATTGTATTCTGCTTAGAGTTAAAAACTTCAACCGCCATTTTGTATGCCAGGTCGGAAGTTTGCCAGAAGTTTCTTCTTAGCTGAAGATAATTATCTTCTGAAGAAGTGAGAGAGGTGGAGAGTATCCCGTTTCCGGTGAAAGAGTAGTCACTTGAGAATTTACTGTCTCCAACATAGAGATTCACAGAGTGCACTCTCTCTTTGGGACTCTCTTTTACGTTAAGAGTAGTTCCTGTTGTACCTGTTACGGAGATGTATGATATCTCTGCAACAGTATATGATACAAAAAATGGGGAAGGAGAGTCGGGAAGTTTAAGCTCATTTTTACTTCGGTTCATCTCATCTTTCATCGCTCTCAAAAGAGTATTCTCATGTTCCTGTCCGGAGAGCACAGGGGCGAAGAGCACAAAAACTAATGCAAAAGAGATAGCTCTAAGAATTTTATATATATATTTCATGTTTCAGAATATTAAATTTAGAATTAATTAGGGGCGTGGTAATAGTGCTGGGGTTACGGTTGGCTTCGCCTTCTTCTGCAGCTCTACTTTATTTACAAATATAGTAGGAGATATGGCTGTAACGGGGACACTACCCGAAGAGGCTCCGCATGTTCCTGTGAAAATTTCAAACTCACCTCCTGCATACTCAATATTTGAAAACATAGAGAGTGGTGTCCCAATAAGGTCTACTCCCCTTACAAGTTCATCTTCTCTGCCATCAACATAAATCCTGTACACCTCAAGAGGAGTAACATTAAAAGAGTTGGCGCTGGCTCTTCCTGTCTGTGTAAATCCGCCAGTTACTGTTTTAAAGAAATACCCAAACTCCTTCTCCTGTTTTT
>JAUYTB010000360.1 GCA_030695305.1 Bacteroidales bacterium | reverse complement strand
TTGGCCTGAATAGAAGATCCGCCGGAAACTACAAGCATCTCCTTACCTCCAAGCTTCTCTCTCCATTTACTGTATACAAGCTTATCTGCAATTTTGTACTGGATTGAGTAGAATAGGCTCTTTTTGGTATAATCAAATTTGCAGGCAATTGAGAAAGCCCAATTATATATAATCTTTTTAACTCCTTTTAGATCCTTCCCGGCTGCTTCAAACTTATTGAACATCATCTCCAGTACTCGTGGAACGGCACAGAAGCCATCAGCGTGACAATCTGCCAAGTCTGCAGCTATTGTTGCAAGACTCTCTGCATAATAGGTACTTATACCACAATACTGATAGTTGTAGTTCATGGTCCTTTCATAAATATGCGATAAAGGTAAAAAGCTAAGCATCTTATGTCTGTAATCTTTACTTTGTTGCGCAGCACTTCCTTTAAAGTTAGAAACTAAGTTTTTATGAGAGAGCATCACCCCTTTTGGAGCACCCGTTGTGCCGGATGTGTAGATAATTGTAGCAAGAGAGTTCTCATCTATGCTCTTTTTGTTGTTTTCAATAGCATCCCGGAACTCATTTTCTACCTCTTCTCCCTTTTTATATAAATCTTCCAGGCATGTATATCCCTCACTTTTCTCAATAGGAATAATCGTGATATCTCTTTTGATCTGGGATACAAGAGGGGCTAACTTTTTTAGCAAAATTTCGCCACCGATAAATACTACTTTGGCGTCACTATGATCAAAGATATGAAGATAGTCATCGTTGCTGAGAGTTGTATATACGGGTACGTGTACCAGTCCGGCCAAGGTAAGTCCCATGTCTATAAAATTCCACTCAGGTCTGTTATTGCTGATTGTTATTGCTTTATCTCCGTTATTAAGTCCAAGTGATAGAAATGCATATGAGAGAAGATGTGAGTGTCTTGAGTAGCTTTCACATGAATGTTTTATCCATTGTCCGTTAAATTTTCTGCTTAGAATATCCTCCTTGGGATACTCTTTTATAAGCCTCTCTAAAATGTCGAAGGTTCTAGTTACTTCCATAGTTTAAGTTTTAATGAGTTTTGATTAGATTCCTCAGGTCATATATAAAATTATCAATATCCTCTTCTCTTGTATTGAATGAGCACATCCACCTCACCTCATTACTCTCTTCGTCCCATATGTAAAAATAGTGTTTCTCGCGGAGTTTCTCAGTTATTTCACGAGGTATAGTTGCAAAAACCGCATTTGTTTCCACAGGCCGGGAGATTACAATCTTCTCTATCTTTCTAACCTGCTCACTCATATATTTTGCCATTTTGTTAGAGTGTTCTGCAAGTCTAACATTAAGACCATCTTCCAGGAAAGCGTTAAATTGTGCTGCAATAAATCTGTTTTTTGAAAATAGTTGAGCGGCCTGTTTCCTGACATAAAGGAAGTTCTCGGCCAACTCTTTTCTAAAGAAAACAACAGCTTCGCCAATGAGCAATCCGTTTTTTGTCCCTCCAAAGGATAGAGCATCAACACCAATGTCACTTGTAAAACTTCTTACAGGAAGTTTTAAAGATGCAGCAGCATTTGATATTCTGGATCCGTCAATATGAATATAGCCACCATGTTCGTGCATAAGGTTTGCAAGAGTCTCTATCTCTCCCGGAGAGTAGAGGGTCCCAAGCTCTGTTGGTTGTGAAATTGAGAGTACTTTGGGCTGAGAGTGGTGTTGAAAACCAAAACCTGTAAGTTTTCTTTTAACATCCTGTGAGCAAACTTTTCCATCTATCGCAGGAATTGGAATAAGCTTGCATCCTGTTAGCTTCTCCGGGGCACCGCACTCATCTGCATTTATATGAGCTGACTCTGCGCAGATAATTGAATTATAGCTGCTTGTCATAGCTTTCAATGCAAGAATATTAGCACCGGTACCGTTGAAAACAAAGAAGACAGAGCATTCGGGACCAAAATCCCGTTTAAATAGCATCTCTGCTCTTTCTGTTATTTGGTCCTCACCATATGCAACTGCGAAACCAATGTTAGATTTAATAATTGCCTCAATTATTTCGGGAGCTGCTCCCGAGTGGTTATCACTTCCAAAGCTGTGAATCATATTTAAAGATTTAACTTAACTGTAAAAATATTAAAAAAATCAATGATATAGGATAAAAAAAAACTGCCGGATATTTCTGGCAGCTTTTTTAAGTTAAATAGACGAATCTTTTTTAAAGGATAGCTTTGTATGCATCTGCATCAAGCAGAGTATCAATCTCAGAAGGGTCGCTTATCTCAATTTTTACCATCCAACCCTCTCCATACGGATCTTTGTTTACAGACTCAGGTGATGATTCAAGATTTGTGTTAATCTCAATAATTTTGCCAGATAGTGGCATAAAAGCGTCTGCAACAGTTTTTACAGCCTCAATCGCACCGAAAACATCATTGATAGAGAGTGTCTCTCCTTCAGATGGGATGTCTACGAAAACAACATCGCCAAGCTGACCTTGTGCAAAATCGGTGATACCGACAGTTGCGATATTACCATCAATTTTAATCCATTCGTGGTCTTTGGAATACTTAAGATTTGCAGGGATATTCATGACTTTTTTGTTAAATTTTTTACAAATGTATGAAAATAAATTAATATTATAACCTTTTTAGAGAAAGCTTAATAAGCTCTTCCAATGTATGTGACGGGTTCTCTTTAATAAGAGAGTCAAGTACTTTATCTACATTCGACTTAGAAAAACCCAACAGAATAAGTGCAGATGAGGCCTCCTCTCTCTGTTTGCCGGATGTTCCCGGAAGATATTGAGCAACAGTATCGCCGGTGCTGCTTTTTCCAATCTTGTCCTTTAGATCTATAAGCATTCGCTGGGCTGTTTTTAACCCTATTCCCTTAATACTCTTAAGTCTGTTTACATCCCCGGTAATAATAGCATTTCTAATTTCCTCAGAACTCATAGAAGAGAGCATCATTCGTGCAGTGTTGGGTCCGATGCCTGATACCTCTATCAGATGACAGAAGAGAGATCTCTCCTCTTTATTAAAAAACCCGTAGAGTTGTTCTGTATCTTCTCTTAAGTGGTGATATATAAAAAGTTTGCAATCGGTATCACGCTTAAGTTGTGAATATGTCTGGAGAGATATTAATAACTTGTAACCAATCTGGTTGTTTTCTATAACCACCTCTGTAGGGGTTAGCTCTGCAAGTTCTCCTTTTATATAGTCGTACATGGTTTTCGTGAATAAACATTTATCGCAAATTTATGTTTTTAAGGTATAACAGGCAACTTTGTTTTGTTAATTTTGCAGTCTCAACAGCTTAAGTATATAAAATTGGTTTAAATAATGGATAAGATCACAGATATTTCTGATATCAGAAGAGAGTTCCCGGCATTGGAGCAGAGTGTTAACGGCAAACCACTTGTCTATCTGGATAACGGAGCAACATCACATAAGCCCAAATCTGTTATTGACCTGATAAACGAGATGAATTCCCGTACAAACGGCAATATTCACAGAGCAGTTCATGAGCTTAGTGCAAGGACAACTGCACTATATGAGGGTGCAAGAGAGGATGTTATGAGATTCATAAATGCACGCCATAGAGAGGAGATAATATTCACTTCCGGTACAACAGCATCTGTTAACCTTGTTGCAAATTCATTTTCGGCATCACACCTTAAAAAAGGCGACTCTGTCCTTATTTCGCAGAGCGAACACCACTCAAACATTGTTCCCTGGCAGATGGCTTGTGAAAGATACGGAGCTACACTAAAAGTTTTGCCGATTGATGACGAAGGTAACTGGAGGATGGACCTTCTTGACTCAATGCTTACATCAGAAGTAAAGATTGTTGCGGTAGCCCATATTTCAAATGTGCTTGGTATTGTAAACCCTGTAGAGGAGCTTGTTTCACGATGCCATAATAGGGGAATCCCTGTTTTTATCGACGGGGCGCAAGGTATTGTACACTCATCTGTTGACGTAACTGCTCTCGACTGTGATTTTTATGCATTTTCCGGTCATAAAATGTATGCCGCAACAGGTATCGGTGTGCTTTATGGAAAAAAAGATATTCTGGAAGAGATGCAACCCTGGATGGGTGGGGGAGATATGGTATCTTCGGTAACTTTTGAAAAGACAACCTATGCAGCCCTTCCATTAAAATTTGAAGCAGGTACACCAAATTTTATTGGAGCTGCCTCTCTGGGCCAAGCAATAAAATTTATTGAGAACATCGACCACACTCTGCTTCTGGAAAATGAGAAGAGGATTGTAGAGTTTATGAGAGACCGGCTTATTAAAATAGATGGCCTTAAGTTATATGGTAATGTGGATAATAAGATACCTCTGTTCTCGTTATCCATTAAAGGAGCACACCCTTCTGATGTTGCAATGATAATGGACAAAATGGGCGTTGCTCTCAGATCCGGTCAAATGTGCAGCGAACCGCTTATGAAGAGGTTTAACACAGAGTCTATGCTAAGAGCCTCTTTTGCAATGTATAATACTTTAGACGAAGCTCAATATTTCATAGATTGCCTTAAACGTGCAATAAAGATGCTTGTATAGAGTACCACATCTGCAATTATAAGATTTAATAGTCTATACAATAAACTATAAAAGACAGAAAGATAATTTAATATAATATGACAATTAAAGAGATAGAGCAACAGATTATTGATGAGTTTTCAATTTTCACAGACTGGATGGATAAATATGAGTACCTGATTGAGTTAGGAAAGTCTGTTCCTGTAATTGAAGAGTCAGGTAAGCAAGATAGTAATCTTATTAAGGGATGTCAATCCAGAGTGTGGCTTAATGCTACATTCAATGACGGAATATTATATTTCACTGCAGATAGTGATGCTATTATAACTAAAGGGATTATATCACTTCTTATTAGAGTTTACTCCGGTAAAACACCTGCAGAGATTCTGGAGGCAGATATCTCCTTTATAGAGAAAATTGGATTGCAGGAGAATCTATCTCCCACAAGGGCAAACGGGTTACTATCTATGATAAGGCAAATAAAATACTATGCAGCCGCCTACTCATAGATTTTTAACGACATTATTTAATGACTAATATTAAGGCAAGAATAGAAAATGAGTATAGAGAAGAGTATTGTTATGTCACTTAAGCAGGTTTACGATCCGGAAATACCTGTAAATGTTTACGATCTCGGTCTTATTTACGAGATAAAAGTGGATGAGAACAAAAAGGCACATATAAAGATGACCCTTACCGCACCTAATTGTCCTATGGTAGATGAGTTACTTCAGGATGTTTATGATGCGGTATCAATTGTCCCCGGTGTAGATGATGTGGCTATAGAGCTCACTTTTGACCCTCCGTGGGACAAGGGTAGAATGAGTGAAGAGGCTCTGTTTGAATTAGGGATGCTTTAGAATAAAACCAACGATGAATAAGGCTTACCTTCTTTTGGGTAGTAATATAGGAGAGAAGAGGAAGTTTATAGAGAGAGCAATAGAGCTACTCTCAGTAAATATTTGCAAACTCTCTGCAATATCTGCTTTTTATAAAAGTGAGCCATGGGGTTTTGAGTGTGATGAGTGGTTTTTGAATGTTGCTCTCTCTGTAGAGACAACACTCTCTCCGGAAGAGCTTATAAACGAGATTTTAAAAATTGAGAAAAAAGTTGGCCGTGAGAGGAGTGAAGAGAGACTAGGAGGAGATAAGAGAGATAAAACATATTACTCAAGAAAAATAGATATAGATATCATTTTTTATAACCAAATGGTCCTTGATAGTGAGAATCTTATAATACCGCATCCCAAAATGCATGAGAGGCGATTTGTACTGCAGCCTCTCTGTGATATCACACCTGGTTACACTCATCCGATTTTCAGAAAAACTGTTACTCAGTTATTATTCGACTGCCGGGACGATTCAGTTGTATCTATCGCAGATTAGAAAGATCAATCAGATTACCTTTTATTTTTTTAATCGGACGTGAACAAATCTCCGGTGTGATATGTTCATTCATACCGGGGATAAATATTTCCGCTTAATTATTAATATCAATAGTTTCGAAAATAACTTAAAAGCATTAGAAGATGAATACAATAGAAAATCTAAAATGGCGTTATGCCACTAAAAAATTTGACCCTGCAAAACGTGTTTCCAAGGAGAACTTAGAGCAGCTTAAAGAGGCGGTCAATCTTACAGCCTCTTCATACGGCCTACAGCCTTACAAAGTATTAATAATTGAGAATCCGGAGATACGGGAGAAGCTTAAAGAGGCTTCATGGGGACAGCCGCAAATTACTGACTCATCATATCTTTTTCTATTCTGTAATTTTACAGCTGTTGGAGACAAAGAGGTAGATGGTTATCTTAAACTCAGAGCTGATATTAATAACCAAAATCCTGATGATTCAAAAGATTATGGAGATATGATGAAATCGCAAATGTCATCACTCTCTCCCGAACAGATGGCAGCATGGACATCAAAACAGACCTATATTGCACTTGGTACACTTATGGTTGCCGCAGCCGAGATTAAAATAGATGTCTGCCCAATGGAAGGGTTTGATAAAGAGCAATACGATAAGATTCTTGGACTAAAAGATATGGGGCTTACCTCCTCTGTTTTGGGAGCAGTAGGGTACAGAGATGAAAACGATCCCTATCTTGTATTCCGTAAAACCAGAAAACCAAATTCGGAGATCTTCAAGACTATTTAAAATATTACATTTATTTTTAGTGAGAACTATTGTCTTACTTTAAATTGCTCAATACCAGTGTTTAAAAAACTAAGAAAATCTGCAGTAGAACACTCTCCAACAGGTTTTACCAGAATCTCTTCATTATGATCTATAAGTACATAATATGGCTGGGAGGCTACACCAAATCGGCTTAGCTGATAATCTCTCAGTTTTCTTCCCAGAGTGTTTTTTAACTTTCCGTCTATCGAAGAGATAATCTGCTCCTCTTTAGGCAGTTCGGTACGATCATCTACGTAAAGAGTAGCAATAACCACATCGTTACCAAGAATCTCAAGAACAGCAGGATCGCTCCAGACAGTTGCCTCCATTACCTTACACGCACTGCAGGTGACAGCTTTAAATGAGAGAAGAATAGGTTTGTTTAGGGTTTTTGCACAGTTAATGGCCTCTTCTATGGTGTAATAGCTAGGAAGCCCATGGGGTGCCCTGTTCTTTGGGGTCGCATATTTTGCAGCTCCACAAATTCCAGTTGTAACACCTGTTTGATCTTTTGTTATATCACCGGTTTTACCACCATCATAACCTATTGAAATTGTGCTGCCATCGGCCGGAGGTAACAATCCCGACAGCGACGCAAGAGGAGCACCAAAAAGACCCGGTATAAGGTATACAGCAAATGAGAAGGATACAATTGCCGAAATAACTCTTGCGGCTCCTGTGTGTTTAACTTCTGAATCATGCGGTGTCTTAATTATTCCAAGAAGATAGAGACCCAGAAGAGCAGCAATCACAATCCAGACAGATATAAACATTGCCCTTGTAATAATACCTAATCCAAAATATGCATCTGCCGAGGCAAGGAACTTTAAACTGAATGCAAGCAGGATAAAAGCAAAAACAACCTTAACAACATTTAGCCATCCTCCCGATTTTGGCATCTTCTTCATAAGAGATGGGAAGAGTGAAAAGAGAACAAACGGCAGAGAGAATGCCAGTCCAAAGGCAAACATACCCAGTATTGGCTTAAGAGCCAGACCTCCGGTAACAGATGCTGCCAGAATTGAACCTACAAATGGTCCTGTGCACGAGAAAGATACGATCACCATAGCAAATGCTACAAAGAACGAAGCAATAAAACCTCCCTTGTCTGCACGCGCATCAGCTCTGTTTGCTAGACCAGATGGAAGAGTTATTTCAAACGCACCAAGGAAAGATATTGCAAAAACAACAAAAAGCACCCCAAAAAGAAGGTTTGGCAGCCAGTGGGTACCCAGGGCATCTGTTGCGTCTGTGCTTTGAAACAGAGAGACCAGAACTCCAATAAGAGTGTATATAAGAGTAACAGAGAGTCCAAAAATCAACCCCTTGATAATTCCATCTTTTTTTCTCCCGGAACCGCTAATAAAAAAGCTTACGGTCATAGGGATCATCGGGAATACACACGGAGTGAAAACCCCGCCCAATCCTGCAGCAAATGCAATTAAGAGAAAGAGAAAAAGCCCTTCACTTTTTTGCCCGGAATCAGAACCGGTACTCTCTGCCGGGGAAATTGACTCCTTTGAAGCTGAATCAGAGACAACCCCCTCAGCTATTGTAAAGGAGATATCGATCTCATCCATAAGACACTCTTTCCCGTTGCAGGTCTGAAAAGTTAGAAGCCCCTCCACAATAAAGCTCCCTGGAGATACTCTCTTGATTGTCTGTACAAACGAGGCGGTTTTTTCAAATATCAGCACCTCTATTCCAAATGCCTCATCCATCTTACGTTTTGCCTGAGAGAGGTCTTTAAGATTGCCAACAGAGGTAAAGCCACCAGACTCTTTTATCTCAAAAGTGGTGGGAAGTGGTCCGTTCTCTATAAGGTCGGTGTTATACATATACCACGGCTGTTCAATCTCTGCCTTGAAAATCAAGTCTATTGTGCCGTCTCCGTTATCTTTGTGTTCAAATCTCCATGTTACCGGATCCTGAGAAAAGGCAGCAGTGAAAGAAAAAACGGAGATAATAATCAGAAATATTTTACGCATCATCATCAGTTTTATTCGCTTTATAAAATTTATGAGTAACAAAAGTATAAAAATTCTATAAAAAAGCGCTAATTTCGCATTTTGCAAACATTTTACCATTTATGACACAAGAGGAGTTATTTAAGAGTCTTATTGCCCATGCCAAAGAGTATGGTTTTATCTTTCAGTCAAGCGAAGTATATGACGGATTAAGTGCAGTTTATGACTATGGACAGCTTGGAGTAGAGCTCAAGAATAATATCAAGAAATATTGGTGGGATGCTATGGTCCGGCTAAACGAGAATATTGTGGGTATTGATTCGGCTATCTTTATGCATCCAAAAATATGGGAGGCATCAGGACATGTAGGCGCATTTAACGACCCGCTAATAGATAATAAGGACTCTAAAAAAAGATACAGGGCAGATGTTCTTTTGGAGGACTATATTGCAAAACTGGAAGATAAGGCAGAGAAGGAGGTAGAGAAGGGGAGAAAGAAATTTGGAGATAGCTTTGACGAATCGCAGTTTCGTGAGACAAATCCAAATGTACTCAGGAGTCTTAATAAAGCAGCCGAAGTGAGGGAGAAGATGAACGATACTCTCAATAGAAATGATTTGGAAGCAGTAAGAGAGCTTATTGTTGAGTGCGACATCGTTTGTCCGGTTTCCGGATCCCGAAACTGGACAGAAGTGAGACAGTTTAACCTTATGTTCTCTACACAGATAGGAAGTGTAAGCGAAGAGGCAAACATAATCTACTTAAGACCTGAGACTGCACAGGGGATCTTTGTCAACTTCCTCAATGTTCAAAAGACCGGCCGTATGAAGATCCCTTTTGGAATTGCCCAGATAGGAAAAGCATTCAGGAACGAAATTGTTGCAAGACAGTTTATCTTTAGAATGAGAGAGTTCGAACAGATGGAGATGCAGTTTTTTGTACGTCCCGGAGAGGAGCTTGTATGGTTTGAGCACTGGAAGGAGGCGAGACTTAAGTGGCATAAGGCGATTGGCCTGGGAGATGCAAAATACAGATTCCACAATCACGAAAAGCTTGCTCATTATGCAAATGCCGCTGCAGATATTGAGTTTGACTTCCCGTTTGGTTTCAAGGAACTTGAGGGGATACACTCAAGAACAGATTTCGATCTATCCCAGCACCAGAAGTTTTCCGGCAGAAAAATGCAATATTTCGATCCGGAGACAAATGAGAGTTATGTGCCATATGTTGTAGAGACCTCTATAGGTCTTGACAGAACATTTCTGGCTGTCTATTCGTCATCATATTGCGAAGAGAAGCTTGAGAATGGAGAGGAGAGGGTAGTTCTGAGACTTCCTGCTTTTCTTGCACCGGTAAAAATAGCTGTTCTTCCCCTTATTAAAAAAGATGGTCTGCCTGATGTAGCAAAAAAAATAATGGACGAACTCAAATACGACTTCAATTGTCAGTATGACGAGAAAGACAGCATAGGTAAGAGATACAGAAGACAGGATGCCATCGGGACTCCATTCTGTATCACTATAGATCACCAGACTCTCGAAGACAACAGTGTAACAATCCGTTACAGAGACTCAATGGAGCAGGAGAGGATACCTGTTTCTGAACTAAGATCTATAGTAGAGGAGAAGGTTAGCATGAGGAGAGTTTTTGAAAGAATATAAAACCGCATATTATGTCGAATATATCTGTGAACTACATGGGTCTTAACCTCGCTTCGCCAATAATGGCTGCAAGTTCGGGGCTAACTGCACAACTAGACAGAGTGGCCGAGTTTGAGAAGGCAGGAGTAGGGGCCATAGTTGTAAAATCGCTATTCGAGGAGCAAATTGTAAACGAAGCAGAATTTCTTCATGCTCAGTCCCATGACTACCCTGAATCTGCAGACTATCTGCACCACTACCTGCGTCAGAACTCAATAGACAGATATCTTAAACTGGTTTCTGATGTTAAAAAGAGTGTATCAGTACCTGTGATTGCCAGTATAAACTGTTACTCAGCAGGAGAGTGGACTGCCTTTGCAAAGGAGATTGAGAGTGCAGGAGCAGATGGGCTTGAACTGAATATATACTCCCTCCCCCTCAATATTCATAAGAAGTCAGAAGATGTTGAGAGAGAGTATCTTAATGTTGTTTCACAAGTTTCCAAACTCATAAAGATTCCTATTGCTGTTAAGATAGCCAGTAACTTTACAAATCTTCCCGGTTTTGTCAACTCTCTAAAGGCACACGGAGCCAAAGCAGTTGTTATGTTTAACCGGTTTTACAGTCCGGACATAGATATCAAAAGAGTAAGGGTGTTTCCGGCTGATGCATTCTCTTCACCGGAGGAGTCACTTAGAGAGTTAAGGTGGATGGGAATAATATCTGCAATTGTTCCCGGAATAGATCTCTCCGCCAGTACGGGTGTCCATAACGGAACTACAGTAATAAAGCAGATTCTCGCAGGGGCAACTACAGTCCAGATGTGTACAGCTCTTTACAAAAAGGGGGCAGATGCAATCGCTCACTCCGTAGATGATCTGCACCTATTTATGGATGCACAGGGCTTCAAAACTGTGGCTGATTTTAAAGGAAAACTGAACTACTCAAATATTGATAACCCGGAGAAATTTGAGAGAGTTCAGTTTATGAAGAGCTTTGGCAGCAAGTAGATATCTGCTATCTCTTTTTTATATTGTTTCCCGACTGCAAAAGGTAGTTAAGGATCCCAAATCGTCTCTTATCGGATAGAGGCATTCTTTTGTAGATCTCCTCGGCTACCGGTTTCCATTTAAGTGCCAGGGGTAATGTTTTTTTTGCCAGATCACTTCCGCTCTCCGGATTCGATAAGTGTGTAGACTTTACACTTTCACAAGAGGTCAGCTCAACAATCTTCTCCGGATTATCCATCATTGGGCAAGGAGTAAGAAAGTTTGACGAAAAGGGCTTTTTAGACCTAAACCTCCGTAGAAAAGGGGAGTTAAGTGCTTCAAGAAATGTCATATCATTTATATTAACATCGGAGTAGTGGCAAAAAGCACATGGCTCAACATCTCCGTTAGAGTTTATATGAAGAAAATCATTTCCTGCAGCAACACAACCAATTGCCTTGTGCCCGCTATTGGCAAAATCTATAAG
>JAUYTB010000358.1 GCA_030695305.1 Bacteroidales bacterium | reverse complement strand
ACGGTAGCCTGCCGTGAAACCCCTATCAGGTCAGAAAAGGGAGCCATAATAGGCATCGTTATTGCCGCTTTTGCACTTGCAGATGGGATTACAATATTTATAAGTGTCTGAATCATATACATAACTCCAATTGATGCTGCCTTACCGCTTTCGTCCATAGCTGATGACATTTTATAAAGCAAAGTGTCTATGACTTTACCATCTTCTAAAATCACGATAATCCCTGCAGCAAGGCCTACAACAAGAGCCGCCGACAAAATATCCTTAGCCCCTTCGGTAAGTTTTGCCACTATCTCATTTGCAGAATAATTGGCAGCGATTCCGCTTAGAATACCAAGCGATAAAAAGAGTGCAGATATCTCTCCTATATACCATCCGTAACCCATTACTCCTACCACAAGAAAGATTATTGTAAAGAACAGAAGATTAAGAACAAAAAAGTGGACAGATTTCCTGAGTGAGTGATAGCCAAAAAAAGCAAAAAGAATTGAAATGGCCGGAATCAGAAAAGGAATATCAAAAACAGATCCCCCTATCTTGATTTTTGTATGGTAATGAAATATGGAAAATAGAGTAAGTATAATAAGAGTAATAGAGTAAGATACCCAGGCAGATTTTGGAGTATAATACTCCATCAAGTCATCCTCTTGCTTGGCAATTTTATCTCTCCAGTACTCATCTTCAAGATAAAGAGGAGATTTACTTGGATTCCTACGTACCCGCCCTGCATACCACAGTACAATTGATATAGTAACTACATTTAGAACAAACCAGCAAAAGATACGATACTCAATCCCGGAAAATATCGGAAGTCCTGCAATATCCTGAGCTATCCCTATTGTAAACGGATTGAGAACAGCTCCGGCAAAGCCCACATGAGCAGCCACATATACCATTGCTATTCCTGTTATTGAGTCATATCCCATTGAAACAGCAAGCGGAATAATTATTACTGTAAAGGCAATTGTCTCTTCACTCATTCCAAACACAGCTCCAAAAATACTGAACATAAGCATAATAAGTATTATAACCATATTATTTACACCTATATACTTTAATGCTTTGAATCTTTCGAGCCCTCGTGTAAACTTGAGAAATGAGAAGATTCCTGCGTCTATCGCCTTACACGAGTTTACTACCCAAAAAGCAGCTCCAATCACCAGAATAAATACTATAATGCCGGCCTGTCTGGTAAACCCTTTATAAAAGGCGGTTAATATTTGCCAACTTTGTGGCTGACTCTCTACATATCCAAACTCAAGACTCTCCTTATTATACTCACCTCCGGGAACTATAAAAGTTATAATTGCACTCACAACAATAAGTGCAAAAATTATAACAAATGTGTGTGGTATTCTAAATCCCTTCTTCTCAATCATATTTATGTTGTTTAATTTTAAAAAATCACTGGAATTGATGACAAAAATGGCTAAAAAATTTAAGAATTAGCAAAACAGGAATTTTTAAATATTAAATTTGCCTAAAATCATTAAAAAATGAAGAAAAAACCTATACTTTCATTATTTATGAGCTTTATGCTCATATTGCCCTGCACTCTTTTTTCACAAAACAGTGTAATTGATAAAATTATTGAGATTGGTACAAACGATAACAAGACAATGCACCATCTCGATATTCTTTCAAACAGGATTGGCGGACGACTTTTAGGTTCTGATGCCTATGAAAATGCCACCTGGTGGGCAGCAGGACTCTTCGAAAAGTGGGGTCTGGAGGTACAGGTTATAGAGGTAGGTGAACTTCCGGTTGGTTTTAACAGGGGTCCATGGTTTGGCAGAATGCTTAGCGAAGACGGAATGATGCTCCATTTTGCAACACCATCCTATACTTCCGGGACTAAAGGAGTTCAGAGAGGACATGTTGTTATGGAGCCCAAATCCCGTGCAGATTTTGAGAGGATGAAAGGGAAGCTCAAGGGTGCATGGGTGCTTATCTCTGGTGAAAGTGATGGGTTTCCTGTTGATTATTCGGAATATGCAGATACTTTAAGGTCGATAATTATTCAGGAGAACAACAACATTGCCAGATACAACGACTCTGTTACCCGGATAAACAGAGCCAATCCGGATAGAGTTAGATTGCCGTTAAAAGAGTATAAAGACTCCCCTGCCCTCTTTTACAGAGAGATGAGAGAGGCTGGAATATTAGGTATTATTCAATCTTCAACTGTGCCCCTGAGACTACTTTACGATAGAAAAAATATTAAGTACATGGATTTTGATAATCTTCCCAGCTGCCCCGATATTAAACTCAATGAACATCAATATAAAATTATCGCCCAAAAGGTTAAGGAGCGTCAATATTTCCAACTCGAATTTGATATCCGTAACCACTTTAAGCCGGGACCTGTTAAATATCACAATGTCATTGGAATAATACGAGGAACAGAGTTCCCTGATGAGTATATAATGTCCGGGGGGCATCTGGATGCCTTTGATGTTGCTACCGGAGCTGTAGACTGCGGAACCGGAGTTGCTCCAAATCTTGAGGCAGCCAGATTGATTATGGCAGCAGGGGGTAAACCCAGAAGATCAATTGCGTTTTGTCTTTGGGCTGGTGAGGAGTTTGGGTTGTGGGGATCCAAACATTGGGTAGAGAGTAATATGGCAAACCTGGACAAGATATCTAATTATTTTAATAGAGACGGAGGACCAACCGTTGCAAACTCTATTACAGTTCCACCGGCCATGTACGAAGATTTTAAGAAGGTTACAGAGGAGCTAAACAGAATCAATCCCGACTTCCCATTTACTCTAATAAAAAGATTGGGAGAAGCAAGGCCAAAGCCAACAACGGCAGGAGGTTCTGACCATGCATACTTTGCCCTTAACGGGGTTCCTGCTATAAGCTTTGGAACCGGAGATCCTAAGGGATACGATTTTAACTACGGTGAAATTTGGCACACAGAGAGAGACACATACAATATGAGTATTCCGGAGTATATGGATCACACATCTGTTGTTATGGCTATAGTATATTACAATTTGGCAAATCTTGACAACCTCCTCTCCAGAGAGGGTCTCTATAAAGAGCCGGAAGTTGCAGATAGAAAACAGGAGTCCAGAAGAGCCGGCAGAAGGTAAATACTATGATGACAAAAGAGCTAGTCCAACTTATGAAGATTGACTCTACCTCCGGAAAAGAGGTAGAGTTGGCTAATTTTATCGCAAAAAACTACAATACTCCGGGAGCAACACTTGAAATTCAGGAGGTTGGAGACGGAACTATTAATCTATTCTATAAATGGGGTATCCCAAAAATTATCTTTTGTACTCACTTGGATACTGTTCCGCCATATATTGAGCCAAGAGCAGATAATGGGAAGATTTTTGGCAGAGGAGCTTGCGATGCCAAAGGTCAAATAATTACAGCATTTAACACCTGTAAAGAGCTGCATCAGGAGGGAGAGAGTGATTTCGGTCTTCTGTTGGTGGCGGGTGAGGAGATCGGATCTAAAGGGGCAAAAGTTGCAAATAATCTTATTAAAGATTGCAGATACGTTATTGTTGGAGAGCCCACAGAGAATAAGTTAATAAAAGCAGGTAAAGGAATTCAGCTATACGAGGTTAACATTCAGGGCATAAGCGCTCACTCCGGATACCCGCAATTTGGAGATGACGCAATCGAGAGATTGAGAATATTTTTGGATAAATTGTCAGAGATCAAGTATCCCGTTGATAATCTGCTTGGAACAACAACATATAATATAGGAATGTTATCCTCCTTAAATGCTCATAATGTTCTCCCAAATCTGGTGTCATTTAAAATATACTTCAGAACAACATTCTCATCTCACCTGCTTATCGAGAATAGTCTCAAAAGAATTTCCGATGATAATATACAGATTACAAAGGTAAGAGAGGATAAGCCATACAGATTTCATTATATTGATGGTTACCAAAGTGATGTAGTTGCATTTGCATGTGACGGCCCTTGTCTTAACAATCTTGGGAAGTGCCTCCTCTACGGTCCCGGCAGCATCAAGGTTGCCCACACCGATAAAGAGTTTATAAACATTTCCGATCTGGAGAAAGCAGTTACAGATCTTAAAAACATCTTTAGAATCCTGATTAAGGAGACAGAGTAGATTTGACTAAATCACCACCAGATCTTCTGACTGTATCCATCCCTGCCTTCCGTCTGATAGTTCAATCTTTGTCCATGCTCCAATCTTTTCTCCTGTAAACTCTACTTTTGTCCCTTCGTGAAGGATAAAGAGAGTGTTTCCGGATGCATCCGGAGAGCTCTTGACAGTACTTACCGGCACAAGAATAATCGCCTCATTATTATTATTGTATGCATTTCTCTGATTCATTGCAAATAGAGAGAATATTACTCCTGCTAACAAAGAGAGTAGGGAGAGAAAGAAGGATAGTTTTCTGATACCCGGGCCGGGGCCATAGCGGAAGTTTAGCAGCAGAAGCGCAGTTATTGCAAAGAGCAAAAGAGATATATATGTCCACATATCTGCAGATAGCATATAGTTGATACCCCTTAACCATGTTTTTAAAACAAACTCCGGTAATTTATCAATTTTATCTATGGTAAAATCTCTTGCAAGGTTGAGATTATACTGAATATCTTTATCGGATGGATTAAGACGAAGTGCCCTCTCATAATAAAGAATAGAACGACCCCACTCCTTGCGTTTGAAATAGCAGTTAGCAATATTGTAAAAGAGTGGTTCCGATGCATAACCAAGCTCCTCTATTCTAAGATAGTGCAACAGTGATTCAGAAAAATCGCCCTTGGCATAAAGAGAGGCGGCTGATTCCCATAACTCGTCAAGATCGGTAATTGACGCTGCCCGGTTTTCATAAATCGAGATCTGTCCGGTTACATTATCACTCTCCTTTTGAGTCTCGTTTATAGTTAATACCTCATCTGCAATAGCTGCCGGAATTGATATAAGTAAAATAAAAAATATAATTAATCCTCTTTTCATCTCTTTATAATCTTATTATTCTGATTACTTCTGCAAAAATCACAACTCCATTCTGGAGATAAGGTTCATTGCCCTTGTATAGTTTGACTCCATCTCTCCTCCTCCGGGATCCGGTGCATAACGAGCATATTCGCATTGCTCAAGCAGAGAGAGTAACTCCTCTGAGTGTTCCGGTCGCACTCTCTTAAGATCCAAGGCCGACTTAATTTTATCTCTGGAGAGATCTACAAAAGAGAGATTCAATTTATCTGATATATACCCCAGAACTGCACGGTGCAGCTCCTCATAAAAACCTGTATAGAGACCCTGCTTCAACAAGCTCTCGGCATTTCTCAGTCTTGTTCTTGCAACCTTATTTGCCCTGCGGTTTTTTACGCCTGCGACATCTCTGTTTCTCTCAATCCTCTTAGAGAGCACTCTTTCCATTACAAAAAAGAGAAGAACCAGAGCAATAAGCGAGATGAAGTAGGAGAGAGATGCAAAAAAGAACTGATTTCCCTTACGAAGCTTTGCACTTTTGGTGTGAATATATCTGATATCATCAGAAATGCTTCTGACTACCTGTCTGTTAACACCCAGAGAGAGAGAGGTACCTGTAGCACCCCCTCCCGAGTCTCTGCCAACTCTTAACACCATATCCTGAGACCTTAGGGTGACATATCTCCTTTTGGCAATATCAAAATAGGAGAACTCCACACCCGGTATGGTATAAACACCCGGTCCCCGCGGTATAAGAGGAAACTCATACTGCTTACTTCCGGAAGCTCCGCCCGACCCCCTGCTGCTGTTGTCGCTGATCTTTGTATCATACACCTCAATACCATTTGGAATCTCCACCTTTGGTGTCTCTATCAGATTAATATTACCCGTTCCGGTAACAGTTACTAATAGTGAGAGTGCCTCATTTGCATTAACACTGTCGCGGGAGAGGGATGATTTAAGTGAGAATTCTCCAACTCCTCCAAGAAAAGATTCAGGAGCTCCCGGTGGAAGTGCATCTACAGTCACTCTTAAGGCAGTAGAGGAGACTCTCTTTCTGAGAGTTTGATAGGAGTCAAAAAAATCATCAAATATACTTCTTGATGTTGCTGTAGATGAGCGAATCTGAACCTGGCAAATCATCTCTACAGGATCTATTGTAAGTGAACCACTCTGCTGTGGTACAAGAAGATACCTCCTTAATAGTGCTGCATTATATATCTTTCCATCGATATTCTCTCTTACAAACTCAATGTTTTGAGGAGTCTCTGTCTCCTGGCTCCAGAATCCGTTAAAAGATGGAAAGCGAACATCCTCAAAACCGGAGATGGAGACTCTTGTATAGAGTTTAATTGTGGCAGTGAGTGGCTCTCCTTTTACAACCCTGTTTTTGTTAACGAAGACCCTTATAAACAGATCGTCACTACTGACAGTGCCGGTAGTTGTACCGGAGTCGCTCTTTGCACTCTTTCCCTCACTTTTAACCACCTCAACAACAACACTTTGAGATGAATATGTTTTTCCGTCTACAATAACAGATGCAGACGGGATAGTATATTTCCCCTCAGAAGATGCCTGAAGAATATATGTGTAGCTTATCTGAAAACTCTCAGTTCTTTTGCCATTAATTATCTGAGTGCTACTCATTCTTGATTGCGACGGTCCTGCAAGCAAATCAAGACCGGCAAAGGTTGTAGGAGGATTGAATGAAGAGGGCTCTGCATTAACTGTATATACCAGCCGGAAACTCTCTCCCGACTCGACAACCCTGGGAACATCCACTGTAAGAGAGGTCTGGGCATATAGAGCCGCACCAAAAAACAGAGTGGCTAAAGCCAGAATAACCTTTTTAAATCTAATAGAGTCCATATTCAATTACCAATTTTTCTCTTTTTGCCTGCTTTGCATAACTTTTGCTTTCTCTTTTTCCATCTTCTCCTTTGTCTCCCTCTCCTTGTTTTGGATAGCCTGTAACATCTGTTGAGCCGCCTGAGGTGTTATGTTTGGAGGTGGCTGATTCTGCTTATCATCCTTTTTGGGATCATCTTTATCTTGATTCTGATCTTTTTTATCCTGCTGATCCTTGTTATCCTTGTTATCCTTGTTATCCTTGTTCTCTTTATCGTTTTTATTATCTTGATTATCCTGCTGATCTTTAAGCATTTTCTGTGCATATGCAAGGTTTGCCTTTGTCTCCATATCGGATGGATTAGCACGAAGTGAACTCTTATAGAACTCTATCGCTTCGCTATACTTTTTCTGTTCAAGCGAATAGTTGCCAAGGTTA
>JAUYTB010000219.1 GCA_030695305.1 Bacteroidales bacterium | reverse complement strand
GTGCCACATCTCCCTGAACTTCTCAAAATAGAGTTCGTTTTTGTACTCCTTTATCCACTCTGCAAAGTAGAGGATCTCCTCAATCTCTGCTTCACCTCCTAAAATTTTGGATAGCAGAATATCCCGGGCAATACCAGGAGTGCTGTTGGGAGCACTTTCTGTAGTACTGTTAGTTGCACAGTCAGGTAGGCTGTTGGGGCTGCTCTCCTTACTGCTGGTTTTACTGTTGTTTAAATCCTCTCCTTTTTTGGACGAGTTCTCTTTTTTTCGCGTCATAGTTACGATGTCTAAAAGTTATGACGCAAAATACGCAAAACACCCTTAAGGCAAAATTAAAATTAACAACCAATCTAAGTTTTTCCTTAATCTTTTAAGCGCAATAGACATTTGCGCCTCTACAGTCTTCACCGAAATACCGAGCTTTTCTGCAGCTTTTGGGTAAGTTAATCCATCAATCTTACACTTAATAAAGACATCCCGGCAACGCTCAGGTAGCTCGTTTATTGCTGCTAATATTATTTTTCTGCTTTCAGAATCAATTAGTTTCATCTCTGCATGCGGATTCTGGACAATGCGGTTAAAGTACAGATCTACAAGCCCATTATCTACATACTTTGCATACTGACGCCTCTTTCTAAGTTGTGTTAAGCTGTTGTTGTAAACAGATTTATATAGATATGCGTTTAGCGACTCACTTATCTCAATGCTCTTACGGTTGTCCCAAATTTTACAAAATGTGACATGCACAATCTCCTCTGCTTCATTACTATCATTTAGAATTCTGTATGCATAAGAGCAAAGAGCAGTATTGTATTGATTAAACAATCTGGTAAAAGCACTCTCGCTCCCACTTCTTAAAGCATCAATAAAATCTTCGTTGACCTTGGCAAGGGTTGTGGACTTTGCATTCATTTGTGGACCTTTTATGTTTCTTGTTTCGGTTTCACATTTTACATTCGGCCAAATGTAATAAAAAAAATCACACCTTGGCAAGGGTTGTGGACCTTGCCGCCATTTGTGGGGGCCTCCACAAATGTTGGCGTGGCCATTTGAATGGCCACATTTGCATGTAAGGTCCACAACCCTTGCCAAGGTCACCTCATTTGAAAAATGCCACCAGGATTTTGATTAAAGAATTCAACCATCTCATCAATAACTTCTGTTGCTGTTTCATCTGTTGGATAAACTGCAATCGAGGTGGTATTGTCATGAAAGAGTGTTTTACCGGCATAAGTTGCAAATATGTGTTTTCGCTTACTGCCTAACTCATTGCTAATGTAAACATGAAGGGCATTAACAACCTCTTTTTTGTTCTGTGTCCTGATTAACATTTATTATATCAATTATAATTTAGCCTCAAAATTACTAAAAAAGGTCCACAACCCTTGCCAATATCTACATTTGAAACCACATTTGCATGTAAGGTCCACAACCCTTGCCAAGGTCAAAAAATTTTCTGGGGATATCTGTAGCCGGGTTTGTTCATATACCAGTCGGGGTAGAGTTGTCCCGAAGATTGGGCCCAAGCAGCAAATTTGAGATATGCGTCAGTTATCTGGATTCTCTCTATAGTGTGTTCATAACCAGAGGTTATATTTATAGCCCAGGGGTGATTTGCTTTAGATTTATAATATTTACCTGTTTGGGCGGAGGAGTTATCATCTTCACTACCAAAGAAAGAAGAAGCGGCAAGTGAGGTGGGAGGGAAGTCGGGAAGATGAACTTCACGTCCTCTGTTACCATTTACATAAATAAATGGATTAAAGCCGGAGATATTCAAATCATTAATGGTATAGCGAGCAGGGGCAAATTTCAATTTTATATCAACAGTAACAGGAGTTACGTAGGGTGCCTCTTTATGGACATTTACTCCAAATCCGGAGGAGGGCGACATTAAGCCGTTTGCATTGTTAAACACAATGATTGTAGGCAGATTCTGTCCGCTCTCTGTCCCATTAGGACTCTTTTTAATAGAGCTGCCGGAGATTATACCTCCCGTAATATTTATATGAGAATTGTCTATTGATGAGCTATTTATCTGAAATCCAAACCCGTTTGCATATTGGGCACCAATGGCTTTTATTGTAAAAGAGCAGAGAACCTCCGATAGAAAATTTGAACCATCTGTCAATATCTTAAATCTATAGTCTAACACAAGATCATTAAAATCATAATCTCCCTTGGCCGGCCACATATCTTCAAAAGCAAGAGTTCCGGGACCATTAGCAGGGAAGTAGTTCTCGAAAGCAATATCAGGATCATTCGGATATGCATCATCACCATTAGGAATCCCATCTCCATCACTATCAGGATTATTGCTAATCTGAACAATATCCCTAATCTCTTCCGGAGTTAACGCAACCCCAAAAATCATAACATCATCAATTTTACCCTTGAAAAATTTCTGAACTCCGTTATCAGACCCAATTGACAAGTTGCGTGAATTGACTTTAAGTTTCCCCGTAACAGGTTTGCTATTTCGCAGTGTGCCATTTATATACAGAGATAAAACAGAACCGTTGTAAGTCATGGCAAGGTGGTACCACTCATTCAATATTGGCCTGCCAGATCCCCACTCAACAGAGTTTCCGCTATCATTTTCCATTCTTATCCCCACACTCCACCCCTTCCACAAATCCATCCAAATTCCGTGTCCATCCCAATCTCCCTTCTGAAAAATTTTGGAAGTTCTGTTCTCCTCCGGATATATCCAGGCCATCATAGTAATTGCTTCGGAGGGTGCAAGTTGTGGGGTATGGTTAATATTTACATTGCTGTTTATTCCATTAAAATAGAGAGCGTTGCCTTTTATCCCTCCGACACGTAAAGCATTAGAAATTAGTCCATTATTTGAGCTATGAGAGTCGTAGGCAATATCTCCGCTACTCTCATTAAAGCTCCAGGCAGATATTGGGTTCTGAGCATTAGCGGGCAGATTCTGTTTGATTTGATTTTCACGGTTTACAAAATTGATAATGTTTGCGGTAAAAAGATCTCCGGCACTCTCGCTCGTCTTTATTGCGGACAGAACGACCGTAAAAGCTTGAGAGGTTAATGCCTTCTCTTTTCCGTTGATCTTAATAGCGTTGATGTTTGAAGGCAGATTCACAGTTATGACATAAGGATCCGGTGCGGTGTTATGAAGTCCGCGGTGATATTTTGTTTTACCATCTACTGATGTAATCTCGATAAACGAGGTAAGATCACTTAAAATTGTGATGGTGACATCACGAGAGGTCTGCCATTTAAAATCCTGAGAGATAACCATATCCTCAAATTTGCCTAAAGGTAGAACCCCAGGTTCGCCATGCTTGATCTTGACACAGGAGCAGAGCAGGAGCACCTTGGCAAGGGTTGTGAACCTTGCCACCATTTGTGGAGGCCTCCACAAATGGTGGCGTGGCCATGAGAATGGCCACA
>JAUYTB010000218.1 GCA_030695305.1 Bacteroidales bacterium | reverse complement strand
TTGGGCTTGACTATTATTGAGACAGTAATTGACTATTTCCTATTTCCAATTTACTACTCTACAGAAATTGAGTCAGTTTACAGTCAGTTTATAGTAACTCTTGTCTTTAATCTCTTTATTCTGGCAGCTGCTCTGGGCTATGGATTTATTAAAATGTGGTTGAAATCGGAGAGAGAAAGAGAGGAGCTAAAGTCTCAAAAGCTATCTGCTGAACTGGATTTTCTTAAAGCACAGGTAAATCCTCATGTGTTATTTAATATGCTAAATATGGCGTTCTCAAGTGCAACAACTTATGGAGATGAGAGAACGGCAGATATTATAGAAAAAATATCATCACAACTTCGTTATGTGCTTTACGACAGCAATATAGAAAAAGTTTCTATCAGAAAAGAGATAGATCATATAGAGGGTTTTGTTGCTCTGCAAAAGATGCGGATATCTGCCGATATGCCCGTAAAGATCTTACTTAGAGCAAATACAGATAACGAAAACTACCAAATATCTCCACTTCTTTTAGTCCCTTTTATTGAGAATGCATTCAAGTACGGGATATCATTCAATGTTCCAACAGAGATAAAAATTGAAATAGAGTGCAGAGATAACTCTCTGCATCTTTTTGTAAGCAACCCTGTTATAATAAAAGAGCGAGCCTATCAAACCGATAATTTTTCCGGAATTGGTCTGGAGAATGTACGCAAACGTCTCGACATTCTCTACCCGGCAAATCATCAGTTAAAGATATCGAACGATGGAGAGATATTTATTGTTAACTTGACGCTTAATCTCAAATAGCAGAGCATGAAATGTATTATTGTAGATGATGAGCCCTTTGCCATAGATCTGTTGAGATCTTATGTAGAGAAGACCGACTCTCTGGAGCTTGCAGGATGTTTCTCTAACCCTGTGAAAGCTCACTCTTTTTTGATAAATAATAGAGTTGATCTCATTTTTCTGGATATTAATATGCCGGAACTAACAGGAATACAGCTGATTAAATCGCTAACACACTCTCCTTTAATTATATTTACAACCGCTTATGCTCAGTACGGAGCAGAGAGCTATGAGTACAATGCTGCAGACTATCTGCTTAAACCTATTAGATATGATCGTTTTTTAAAGGCGGTAAACAGGGCAAGTGAGACATTATCTAAAGTAAGCGAACCGGCATCGGTTTCAAAATCATTAGCATTAAACCACAACAAATCAGCTGTTACATCAGCAGCAGATGAGCGGGTAATCAGTATAAAGAGTGGCAGCAAAGTACATCGGGTTGGGTTATCCTCAATTCTCTATATCGAGGCCTCGGGTAACTATATGATTTTCCATACAGGCCAGGAGAAGATACTATCACTTATGACAATGAAAGAGGCCATCGGACTATTGCCAAAAGAGCAATTTGTTCGCATTCACAAATCATATATCATCTCCATCGCTGCAATTGAGGTAGTAGAGAGAACACATGTGTCTGTTAAGGGGGCCAAGATACCGGTAGGGACAGTATATCGCGAGCAACTTCTTGAGCGTCTTTAACTCACAGGCTCTATTTGTAAAGATACCAGTCAGGATACTCTAAACCAAAGGATTTAGCCCATTGTAAAAACTTGGGATAGAATTTTGCAATGTTCATTGACTCTGGTGTAATATCAAAAACTCCGGGGATAATAATTGCAAATGGCATCTCATCATCAGAGACATAGAACCTGTTTTTTGAGAGATCAGACTTGTCGTTGCCTGTTCCGAAAAGTTTGAAATCTGCCAGATCTGTAGGTTTGTAGTTAGGCAGGTGTACCTCCATCCCCCTGCGGATATTAATTACAATAAATGGATTGTATGGAGGGGTGGTAAGGTTACTCAGGGATACAGGTGTAGAGAACCTTATGTCCATTGTAAATGTGTGTTTCTCACCTCCGCCATTAAGCCCTAAAGAGGTAATATTATCAAAAACCATTATAGTTGCCCTTCGTTGCCCCTGCTCTGTACCGTTTGCAGATAGTTTATACTTGAAATTGTTGTGTACAAATGAGCTGGTTTTGTTCACACTGCTTACGGCAGCGGCGTTTACCCCCAATTCGTAGCCGAAACCAACGTCAAGAATTCCTCCCGACCATACCGGAATAATCCTGTCAGTAATTCTGACAATCTGGTTACTGCTGTTTAAAAAATGGGTAGAGTTATAAGTAACGACAACATCATTTATATCATAATCTCCCCTTTTTGGCCATAAGTCTTCGTAGGCAATTGTGTGGTATGTGTTGAGAGAGGGGTAGTGGGTTGAGTATGCAACAGCCGCATCGTTCGGGAACTCATCTCTATCATCTGGAATACCGTCACCATCGCTGTCACCGCTCTTTTTAAGACGGGGAAGAGAGGTGTAATCTATAGAGGCCTCAGGAGTAGCTGCCACATAAAATATTGCATCATTAAAATCGTCATCAGACCTCGCTTCGCGATTAAGGTCCTCGAATCCGATTATTACAACCATTCTCTCTGGGTCAAACAGCAGAACATTATGTGGTTTAAGATTTGGATCACTCTCCGGATTAAAATTGTTAAAAGAGTAGTAGTGAACGTATGAAGGATCTATCGTGGCATTGCTTCTAAAACCGTTTGCAACAATAAACCAGCCTATACTGGTACCCGGAGGGAATATATCGGAGTAGGTTGTTCCATTCCAGTACTTTAACTGAATACGGTCTCCGGTTTGAAGATTACCGCTGCTTCCGGGAAATGACATATTTGGAAAGGCAATAATTTTGGTTATATCATTTACACTTGCTGGGGGGTTGTTTGTCGGATAGTGGAAGTAGCCCAGAACATTTCTATAGCTAGCACCCTCATGAACAAAAACAACCTCTACTTTTGCATTCTCTACGACCCTTAAAGAGGAGTTAACTCCATTTGCAATAAAATGAGGATTCTCAATAGGAACCCGTCTGCTCTCCGGCAGAGAGGCATTTATATCGTCTATAAACTTTGCTGACAATGTTACCCTGGGAGTTAAGAGATAGTTAGGTACACCGGAGTTGTCCCATGTTCCAAGAGTATGATAACCACCATTTATGATAGCGTTTTGAGCAGCTACGGCACTGTTGCTGATTAAAGAGCCACTCAATCCTGCCGATTTTTGCATAATTGCAGATGATGTTACATAGTTTGCAGGATTTTTTGCATCAACAGAGAAGATATTGTTTGCAAAAGTACTCTTAAGCAGTTGAACAACACCAATAGTTGTACTATAGATATATATTTGGTTTACAGATTTTTTGAGGTTGAGAATCCCGGAATATTTCCCAAAATCTTTTGTAATTCCTTTTAGCACAGGGTTAAGCCCCGGCTTCAAGACCTCAAGTTCGGGATCTTCTGCAGATTTTTGATAAGGGTATTGGTCATACACATAAAAGACTATAGGCGAATTAAATGTTAGCTTATAGTCAAGAGATAAGGTGAAGTCTCCTATAGTGGAAAAGTCAAAGTACTCCTTATCTTCATCCGGGTCATTAATTTTTGGTGCTTTTACACATGAGGCGATAACTAAACCTGCTAAGAATAAAAAAAACACAAATATTAAATTAATCTTTTTCATAAGATCTTCTCTTTTTTACTTACGTGTATATTTAAGAACAAGTCTGTAGAGAGTCTCCGGTTTTACCGGTTTGGGGAAGTACTCTGTACACCCTGCACTCATTATATGGAATTCGTCACCCGGCTGTGCAAACGAAGATGTTGCAACTATCGGGAGTACAGGACGAAACTTCCGTATCTCTCTGGTGGCATCCAGCCCGCTAAATACGGGCATCTTGATATCCATAAGGACAAGGGAGATATCCGGATTTTTTCGGCAAATATCTACAGCCTCTCTGCCGTTCTCTGCTCTGACTGTGTTGCACCCGGCCTTTTTTAAAACCACCTCCAGATAGGCAGAGTTTGTTTCATCATCCTCTGCTACAAGAACAAGTGGCCTCTCTGGATTCTTATCCTTCTCTTGAAGAGGCAATTTGCTTTGTATCGCAAGATTAGCACCATTATATGGTATCGAAACAGAGAATACAGAACCGCCCTCTTTTGCAGATGAGACAGAGATTGTTCCATTTAATATTAGAGAAAGCCCTTTTGCAATTGCCAGCCCAAGTCCGCTGCCTTCAAAACCACGAGTAATTGTTGTGTCCTCCTGTGTAAAGACTTCAAAAATTGCATCTAATTTATCTTTTGCAATACCAACACCGGTATCTTTTACAAAAAAAGAGACCTCACCGAAATTAGTCTCATATCCAAATGTTATTTTTCCCTTTTTTGTAAATTTTAATGCATTATCTATAAGCTTCTGTATCGCTTTAGAGAGTAACTCCTCATCGGAAAAGATAATATCTGTAGAGGTGTTGACAGGTAAAACCAGCTCAAAATCGAGCCCCTTATCTCTGCACTCAGAGTGACATCTCTCGGCAAGCTTATCAACTAATGTTTTTATAAATAATTTCTGAGGGTTTATCTCGACCGTCCCGGATACTATCATGGCAATGTCCATATAGTCATTCACAGTCTGAATGAGTCTCTGGCTTGATGCCTGAACATTGTTGAAGTATTTTATTCTTTCACTCTCGCTAAGAGTAGGGTCTGTTAAAAATTGGCCGAACCCAAGTATGCCTATCATTGGAGTCCGTATCTCGTGAGAAATATTATTTATAAAGGCGCTTTTAAGTTTATCGCTCTGCTCTGCCCTCTCCTTCGCAGAGATAAGATCTTTAATAATCTCTCTCTCCCGGGTAATATCCCTTATTATTCCAACCGTTCCTGTTACCTCTCCGGAGTTATTTCGAATTGGAGCCCCATTAATGGCTATATTTATTAGTTCTCCGCTTTTCTTTACTCCAATAACTTCATAAGAGTCTGATAATCCATCTAATCGGAAATCTTTTTTAGATGCCACAATTTGCGCACTATCCGGATGTTCTAGGATTTTATATCCTATTTTCCCAATCAATTCATCCTGAGAATAACCGTAAATTTCACAGATTCGCTTGTTAGCAAAAAGAATAACATCTTCATTATCTGTCATTAAGACACCCTCGTTCATGTTCTCGATAAGTGTCCTGTATCTCTCTTCACTAGCTTTTAGAAGAGTCTCGGCCTCTAACCTCTCCGACAAATCGTTAACAATACAAAGGAAAAGCTTCTCATCTCCCCATTCGGAGCTGTTTAGTATAACCTCCACAGGGAAGGTTGTTCCATCTTTACGTCTTTGTGTGCCGTATAGAGTATAACGAAATTTGGTACATATCTTTGACCACTCTCTCTGCGCACTTTCGAGATCAAAATCAAGCTCAATATCCGCAATATTCATCTTGATAAGCTCCTCTCTACTATAACCGAGAGAGTCGCAGGCGTGCTGATTTACCTGAATTATATTGCCATTAAAGTCGTGGATAAATAGAGAGACTCCGGATTGACTCACAAGAGAGCACATAATCATATTTGAGTCACAGCAAGAGGAAGCTGCGTCAATTTCCCGTTGCGGAACATTAACGCTTACAATATTTTCACGTCTCTTTGAAGTGCTCATATTAAATTAAAACATCTATAAATATAACAAAAATATTGCAAATATTTTCATTATAGATATCAAATCAGCGGAGCTAAATGGGGCTCTATTTATCCTTACGCTTTGCAGCTTTTGCCGCACGCTTCTCTTTAAGGTTCATCTTTGGCTCTTTTTTGCCAGACTTCTCTTTTAAATCCTTCTCTTTTGCCATGATTTCTAGTTATAATATAGTTTCTAATAAAGAGTAAAGGTATCTATTTTTTATTTACATATTTTTATATATTGAACAAATCCGTAGTAACTCTGTTTGACTATTAATAGTAAAACCATAAATCATGAGACAGATTATAATTATGGCTGTTTTATTTCTATTGCCAATTACGGCTTTAGCAACAACAGTCAGTGAGAAAGATACAGAGAGTAATAATTTAAAAACACAACAGAATATGAAAACATTAAATAAGTTCGAATTTCCAAAACTACCTTATGCATTTGATGCACTTGAGCCATTCATAGACAAGATGACCATGGAGATCCACTATAGCAGACACCACAAAGCCTATTTCGATAACTTTGTTGCCGCCATTAAAGGTACTGAAATGGAGAATATCTCTATAGAAGAGATTTTTTCAAATATCAGTAAGCTTCCTGCCGTAGTAAGAAATAATGGAGGAGGTTTTTACAATCACGTTATCTATTGGGAAAACATGAAGGTCAATGGGGGAAAACCGTCAGCTAAGCTCTATTCGGCAATTGAAAAGGCATTTGGTTCTATGGATGAACTTAAAAAACAGTTCTCAGATGCAGGAAAAACCCGTTTCGGTAGCGGCTGGGCATGGTTAAGTGTAGATGATAAAGGGAATCTATTTGTATCCTCTACCCCTAATCAGGACAATCCACTTATGGATGTTGCAGACAAAAAGGGAACCCCTGTTTTGGCAATGGATGTTTGGGAGCACGCATACTATCTTAAGTATCAAAATAAAAGACCAGATTACATAGAGGCATTCTGGAGTGTTATCAACTGGGATGCAGTATCAGAAAGATTCGAATCACTTGTAAAGTAGTGAAACTGGTTTAAAAAAAGAGGCTGCCTACTTTTGTGACAGCCTCTTTTTTTGAATTTGTTCTCTTTAACACATATAGTTAAAATGGGGTATCGGCTAGGGAAAATCTAATTACCCGTTTATTGCCAGCATCATAATCAGATTAAAGATATCCCACTCACTGGCAATCTTAATATCACCTGTCTTATCTGCAAGAATATCTGTTGATTTTAGAAGATCTTTTTTACTGATAGTAAACTCTTCTGCAACAAGGTTTGTAACAGCAAGCTGAGAGTTTACGGTATAAGTATTAAAGGTGCTCTCCTGTTTGTTGTAAATATTGAATGATACAGATGAAGTAGAGTAATCAAAATACCATCTGTTGTTGTACTCTTTATAGGTTACTACATAGTCTGCAGATACCATTTTTACATTGGAGTGCTTAGGTTTGTTTTTAAGAAACTTAGTATACGCCCATCCTCTATTCTCTACATTCATGGAAAACTCTATCTTACCAATTGCCAGAGATTCAGATTCAATGAAGATCTTTCCACGAAACAGCATCTCGCCGGTTGTATATTTTTGATTGAAGTTCACAACATAGAAATCCTTTCCATCAATCTCTACAGGAGTGTCATAGTCAAAATTGTAGTTGTCAGAAATATTGTAGATATCGCTTCCCAGGAATGGGTACTTTACAACATCCAACTGAAGTGCAGATACAGGACCTCCCTGAAGCTTGATCATATAACAATCACTCTCTGATGCGTTGCTGTTTCCCCGAACATCCCTTACTGCCAACTGATCGCTCTTTGGAGTGAGATACGAACTTTTATTAATATCAAGGATTGCCTCGTTAACAGAGATACAGTCGTTGTTTTTGGTAACTCTCTCTTTATAGAAGGCGTTCATCTTATTCTCAGAAGTTGGATAGTTTGCAGATATCTTTTTGAAAGATTGCTGAACAAGCTTGGAAGCTTCGAATTTTGGGTTGGTAAGTTCAGATGTTGAGCTGGTTTTTGCTAAAGCGCTCAGTGATAATGTCAAAATTGTTAAAAGCAGGAAATAATTTTTTGTTTTCATGATGAATTGTTTTTTATAATTTTTTTATGCCTTATAGACGACACTGCTAGAAAAAAAGTTGCAATATTTTTTATAGAATTATTTAAAGTCCTGATTAGTAATTACAAAAAGTACATTTTTTACTTAGGTAACTGCTCTCATCTTTTTTGTACCTTTGCATAATCTTTGAAATTTTAATCCTATATAGAGATTTTGGATTTAAGTACTACTATTGTTTTTTCTATATGACAACCCTTTGTCCATTGTGTTTTTCGCTGAATAACAGTTTGCTGTATCATGTAAAATACAGGAAAAGAGAGTATTTAAGATGTTCTGATTGCTCTCTGATTTATATGGATCAAAAGCACTTCCCATGCAAAAAAGAGGAGAAAGAGCGTTATGAGCAGCACAATAATGGGGCAGATGACTTGGGATATGTTAATTTTTTGTACAGGAGTATAAACCCTGCTCTTAAGTATATACAAAAGGAGATGAGAGGGTTGGATTACGGATGTGGACCAGGACCGGTATTAGCCTCCACTCTTGAAAATAGAGGTTATCATTGTGATAAGTATGATCCCTATTTTTTCCCCGATCTTAAACTAAATGATAACACAGATTCACAAAATCAATATGACTATATATTTTCTACGGAGGTTTTTGAACATATGTTTAACCCGGCAGAAGAGATGAGAAAATTAAGATCTCTTTTAAGGAGTGGCGGAATATTGATTATTATGACAGAGTTGTGGAATAACATAGAGCGGTTTAGTAAATGGTACTATGTTAACGACATTTCTCACGTATGTTTTTACCATATAGATACTATAA
Organism: Bacteroidales bacterium; assembly: GCA_030695305.1. Taxonomy (GTDB): domain Bacteria; phylum Bacteroidota; class Bacteroidia; order Bacteroidales; family UBA932; genus Bact-08. The sequence continues at coordinate 5,427 of JAUYTB010000218.1, read as the reverse complement.
AATACATTTGCAAGAAATTTGGTTTTGAGCAGATATATTCAGATGAGAAGAGAGTATTTATTCTCAGAATTGTGTGAAAATTATAAGGTTTTAATAAAAAAATGCAACAGACAAATTGACATTTATTTTTATCTTTAGGAACGATTTTTTTATCTAAAAACGAGAGTAATGAAAAATATATTAAGCCGTATTATGCTGTTTTCCACTTTGATAATAATAGTAATATCGTGTGGCAAAGTGATGATTACAGGAAGAAATCAGATGCTTCTTTTTAGTCAGGGTGAGTTGACCTCCCTTAGCAACCAGGCCTATACAGAGATTATGAGCACAACATCCCCATCTACCAACAGAGCACAAACAGCTATGGTGAATAAAGTGGGAGAGGACCTTACTCAAGCGGTTGAGAAGTATCTTAAGAAGAACGGATGGGAGAGCTCTTTGGAGGGTATTACATGGAAATATGATCTTGTAAAGAGCGATCAGGTAAATGCTTTTTGCCTGCCAAATGGCAATATCGTTTTTTATGAGGGGATTATGAAAATTACAAACACTCCCGATCTTGTTGCTGTGGTAATGGGTCATGAGATTGCTCACGCACTTGCCAAGCACGGTAATGAGAGGATGAGTCAGGAGGCGCTGGTTGGAGTTGCCGGTCAGGCGCTTGCAGCATATGTAGGGAGCGAAAGTCAAAAGACACAGATGCTGTTTGGATTGGCATTCGGTGTTGGCTCTCAGCTTGGAGTACTTCTTCCCTATTCAAGAAAGCATGAGTATGAGGCAGATCGTCTCGGGCTGATAATTATGTCAATGGCGGGATATGATATTAATGTGGCTCCCGGTTTTTGGGAGAAGATGAGTGACGGTAAAGGTGGTACCATGGAGTTCTTTAGTACTCACCCCTCAGATGCTAACCGAATTGCTCAAATCAAGAAAGTTTTACCAGAAGCGGCAACTTACGCCCCCGGCAAGTAAAAGAGCACAAGATCACACCTTCTCTAACCTGAGAGCTCTGAATTATTATTATATTTGCAGGTTATTTAAGAATAGATAAAAAAGCTTTTACATGTACAGAACACACACTTGCGGAGAGCTACGCACACAAAATGCAGGTCAGCAGGTCACTTTAGCCGGATGGGTTCAGAGAATCCGAAAAATGGGGGGGATGAGTTTTATAGATCTCAGAGATAGATATGGAATTACCCAGCTAGTTATTGATGATAGTATTAGCCATGAACTTAATGAAGTGGCAGAGAGGCTTGGGCGTGAATATGTTATTCAGGCAAGTGGCCTGGTTGTAGAGAGAAGCAGTAAGAATGCAAAGATACCTACAGGCGATATAGAGATAAAGATATCTGCCATTAATCTATTAAACGCCTCTCAGACTCCTCCATTTACAATTGAGGATGATACTGATGGCGGTGAGGAGATTCGTGCTAAGTATCGTTACTTAGACCTTAGACGAAATCCTCTCAAAAGAGCGCTGGAGCTAAGACACAAAATGGCGCAAGAGACTCGTAAATATTTGGATAGTATTGGATTCATAGAGGTAGAGACCCCTGTGCTTATAAAGTCTACACCAGAGGGAGCCCGCGATTTTGTGGTCCCTTCAAGGATGAATCCGGGTGAGTTTTACGCTCTGCCGCAAAGTCCTCAAACATTTAAACAGCTGTTGATGGTTGGTGGATATGACCGATATTTTCAGATTGTACGTTGTTTTCGTGACGAGGATCTGCGCGCAGACAGACAGCCAGAGTTTACACAGATAGACTGTGAAATGTCTTTTGTAGAGAGAGAAGATATACTCAACACCTTTGAGGGGATGACCAAAGCCCTTTTCAAAAATGTGTTGGGTCTCGATTTTTCAGATGCTTTTCCAAGAATCTCATACTCCGATGCCATGAAGTTCTACGGATCGGACAAACCGGATATCCGCTTTGGAATGAAGATAGCAGAACTTAAAAATATTAGTTCCAAAAAATGCTCTACAACAGAGAGCAGTTTAGATGGTGAGAGGGAAGATTTGGTTAGCGGTAAGAGCTTCCCAGTTTTTGACTCTGCCCAATATGTTGGTGCAATTTGTGTTGAGGGGGCGGCCTCCTATACCCGTAAGCAGCTGGACGAACTCACCGAATGGGTTAAACGTCCTCAAATAGGGGCCAAAGGGCTTGTATATATAAGAGTTGCGCACGATGGAATCAAATCTTCCGTAGATAAATTCTACTCACCAGAAGATCTCACCTCTATTGCAGAGAGATTGGAGGCAAAGAGCGGAGACCTTATTCTCATCCTTGCGGGAGATAAAAAGAGCACACAGGAGGCGTTGGGAACACTTCGCATTGAGATGGGTAACCGCCTTGGGCTGCGCAAAAGTGACCACTATGCTCCGCTTTGGGTCTATGATTTCCCGCTTTTGGAGTGGGACCAGGAGAGTCAGCGATTCTACGCAATGCACCATCCATTTACCTCTCCAAAACCGGAGGATATGGACAAGTTCTATAGTGACAACAAGGAGGAGATTGCAGAGGTTGCTGCAAATGCATACGATTTTGTGTTAAATGGGACAGAGGTTGGTGGTGGCTCTATAAGGATTCATGACTCAGCGGTTCAAAAAAGGATGTTTGAGGTGCTCGGCTTCTCATCTGATGAGGCAGATTATAAATTTGGTTTTATCATAAACGCATTTAAATTTGGCGCACCTCCGCATGGTGGAATCGCATTTGGGTTTGACCGTTTTTGTGCACTATTCGGGGGCCAGGAGACCATCAGGGACTATATTGCATTCCCAAAAAACAATGCCGGTCGTGATGTGATGCTGGATGCTCCTTCAAAAATTGACGAATCCCAGATGGACGAACTTTTTTTGAAGAGCACTGTAAAGAGATAGTCTTCGGGAAACTTTATTGATAATAAGTAGTTTAAGGCGTTTAAACTATTCAACAGATATTGGTTACGATTGATAACGCATCAAAATTAAAATAATGGGATTGCTCATCTTTTATCTACTTCTTGCTTTAATCGTCTCTTTTCTCTGTTCTGTAATGGAGGCGGTATTGCTTACAACTCCCCTCTCATTTATCTCAATGAAAGAGAGTCAGGGGGTAAAATCTGCCTCAATTTTCCGAAAGTTAAAACAGAACATAGATAGACCTCTATCTGCCATACTTTCGCTAAATACTGTTGCACATACCATTGGAGCAGCAGGGGTTGGAGCCCAGGCGGCCGTCGTTTTTGGGGATGCCTATTTTGCTATTATTTCGGCTGTTTTAACAATTCTTATTCTTGTTTTCTCGGAGATTCTTCCCAAAACAATAGGTGCATATTACTGGAAATCTATTGCAATCGGGTCGGGAAGAATTATTAATATAATGGTTTATCTCACTTATCCTCTGGTAGTTGTTTCGGAAGGCTTTACCAAATTAATCTCCGGGGGGAGCAAAGAGGAGCCGTCGGTTAGCAGGGAGGAGTTCTCGGCTATGGTTGAGATTGGCCAGCAAGAGGGGGTCATTGGAAATTCGGAGAGCAGGATTATTAATAATTTAATAAAACTCAGGAGTGTAAAGGTAGAGGATATTATGACACCACGAGTTGTAGTGGAGACAGCTCCCGAGAATATGACAATAGAGGAGTTCTACAATGTGAAAAGCTACAGAAATTTCTCCCGTATTCCGGTCTACTCTGCCGAGAGTAGGGAAGATATCACTGGTTTTGTTTACAGACACGATGTGATAGAAAATATGGCAGGGGATAATTTCGGAATCACCCTCTCTTCAATAAAAAGGCCAATTGTTGTTGTCCCCAATATGCAACCGATAACTGTCCTTTGGGAGAAGCTCCTTGCAAAAAAGGCACACATCGCACTTGTTGTTGATGAGTATGGTGGCTTAGAAGGGATAGTTACACTCGAGGATATCATTGAGACAATTCTCGGGCTTGAGATTATGGATGAGAGAGATGTAACTCCGGATATGCAGCAGTATGCCCGAGAGCGTTGGAGCAAACGACTCAATAAATACAAGGAGCTATCTAAACCAGTATTATCTGATTCAGCATCATCTGGTTCAGTATCATTTGATTAATTGTCATCTGATTCAGCATCATCAAGACCTGCAGCATCTAATCCCGGTCTACCTATCTCTGATAGATCGGAATAACAAATCTACTCTAGGATTGAGATTATTCTCTGTGCCAGGGAGTGGAAGCTTTTACTATCTTCTCTCTCCAAAAGTGCAACCGGCTCACCCTCATCCCCACTTTCGCGGATACTCTGAATAAGTGGAATCTGACCAAGCAAGGGAACGTTAAATTTCTTAGCCATCAATGCGCAGCCATCTTTGCCAAAGATATAGTATCTGTTCTCCGGAAGCTCAGCAGGTGTAAACCATGACATATTCTCTACCAGACCCAAAATAGGTTTGTCAATGCTCTTAGATCGAAACATATTTATCCCCTTCTCTACATCTGCAAGCGCAACCGGCTGAGGAGTGCTCACCACAATTGCACCGGAAAGTGGAATATCCTGAACAAGAGAGATATGAATATCGCCTGTTCCAGGAGGAAGATCTATCAGCAAAAAATCAAGCTCTCCCCACTCAACCTGAAGGATCATCTGTTTGAGGGCATTGCTTGCCATAGGGCCTCTCCAGATAAGCGGCTGGTCCGGCTTAGAGAAGTAACCTATAGACATCCATTTCACCCCGTACTTCTCAATTGGAATAATCATATCTTTTCCGCTTGAGTCATCTACCTGCGGCTGCTCAAACTCGGTGTCGGTCATCTTGGGAACAGATGGCCCATAAACATCCGCATCTGATAGTCCTACTCTAAAACCTGCCTTGGCAAGCGCAATAGCCAGATTCACCGATACGGTAGATTTTCCCACTCCACCTTTTCCACTTGCAACAGCAACTATGTGTCGCACATTCGCAAGCGCCTCCTGACCAAGAGCGACTGTCTGGCGTTTTTGTATTTTGCGCTCTCTCACCAGCTCCATAATAGAGACCTTAAACTCCTCTCCGGGGAATGAGGCTCTTATTGCCTCCTCGCAACTCTTTTTAATAGACGAAGATAGAGCATCCGGTGAGGGAAAGACCAGCTTAAATCTTACCTTGCCATCCTCAACCTTAATATCCTCTACCATCCCCAACGTTACTATATCGATCTCTTTAACCGGGTGCAGTACACCCTTAAGAGCATTCTCTACTGATTTTATATCCATTATCAATATTTTTACGGTTTTCTATATTTTATATCTCGGGATCCGGTACAAAAATAGTGAAATAAGTATATCTTTGCCAGAGTTTGATGTAACATCTTGTTTTACAACTACTTGAAAATGCCAGTTTTCCAATTTTAGAAAATTGCGTTTTACATCTATCTAATTAACTTACAGATACATCAAACTCTGGCAAAGCTACTCCCGGCCAAAAA
>JAUYTB010000349.1 GCA_030695305.1 Bacteroidales bacterium | reverse complement strand
CGGGAGTATCTATAAGGTTAAGCACATACTGTACTCCCTTATAAAAATAGTCCATCTGAATCGCATGACTCTTAATGGTAATACCCTTCTCCCTCTCCAGATCCATCGAGTCCAGAACCTGGTTATCCATGTCCCGTGCAGTAATAGTATTTGTTACCTCCAAAAGTCTGTCGGCAAGAGTACTCTTACCGTGATCTATATGGGCTATGATACAAAAGTTTCTAATGTGCTTCATTTTACGATTTAAGCGTTATTATAAAGAGTTACAGCTTTCCTGCAAAATGCAAAGATAAAAATAATTCCAAAATTATAAGATTGATGCTATCTTTGCCTAATTAGTAACACTTCATAAAAATCATAATGGCTGAAATAACAAAATTACAGGAGATCGCATCTCAGGTAAGAAGAGACATTGTCCGTATGGTAAATATGGCTGGCTCCGGACATCCCGGAGGTTCACTGAGCAGCACAGATATTCTTACTACGCTCTTTTTCTCACAGATGAACCACAATCCTGCCAACTGGAGCAGAGAGGGGGTTGGGGCAGATATCTTTTTTCTCTCTGCAGGGCACCTCTCTCCTGTTTTCTACAGCATACTTGCACGTAGCGGATACTTCCCCACAGAGGAGCTTAAAACTTTCCGCAAACTCGGTTCACGTCTTCAGGGTCACCCGTCTGTTGAACGCGGATTGCCTGGTGTACATATTGCGTCGGGATCACTGGGACAGGGACTCTCTGTAGCATGCGGCGCAGCTATTGCCAAAAGAGCTGCAAAAGAGGAGAACTTTATCTTTGCACTCATAGGAGACGGAGAGAGCGAAGAGGGTCAAATCTGGGAAGCGGCACTCTTTGGCGCACAACACAAACTGGACAGAGTTATCGCTTTTACCGACTGGAACGGGCAGCAGATAGATGGTCCGGTAAGTTCAATACTGGATCTGGGCGATCTTGAGGCAAAGTGGAGATCTTTTGGATGGAGCTGCAAAGTTGTTGACGGACATAATATTGAGGCAATAGATAACGCCATTAAAGAGGCAAAAAACAGTGCCGGAGACGGAAAACCAAAGATGCTTCTAATGAAGACAGTTATGGGTAAAGGTGTTGACTTCATGAGTGGAACGCATCACTGGCATGGTAAGGCACCAAATGCAGAGCAGACAGAGAGGGCACTTAGCCAGCTTGCGGAGACCCTTGGCGATTTTTAAAGAGATAGTCGGTTTTAACAGATAATCACAGCAATATGAAACTTACCGAAAAATATAAGAGTAGCGGAAACAGAGATACCAGATCGGGATTCGGAGCTGGTCTCAGTGAGATTGGGAGAGAGAATCCAAATGTATTTGCACTATGTGCAGACCTTACAGGTTCTCTTAAGATGGATGCATTTGCCGCAGAGTTCCCCGATCGCTTTATTCAATGTGGTATTGCAGAAGCCAATATGATCGGGAGCGCAGCTGGGCTTGCTCTCTCCGGAAAGATCCCTTACGTAGGCACATTTGCCGGGTTTGCTACAGGAAGGGTTTACGACCAAATTCGTCAGAGCGTGGCTTACTCACACACCAATGTAAAAATATGTGCATCTCATGCCGGAGTAACTCTTGGAGAGGATGGCGCTACTCACCAGATTATGGAGGATATAGGTCTAATGAGAATGCTCCCCGGATTAACAGTAAT
>JAUYTB010000342.1 GCA_030695305.1 Bacteroidales bacterium | reverse complement strand
ACGGTCTGCCCTCTAAAATCGCCTCAATAACTTCAATATAATCATCCTTTGATCCAAATTCAAGAGTATCCACCAGAACACTTTTTTGATCCGCAATCAGGTATGAGTTATACGAGACACCGGAGGGGAGTGGCCAGTTGTTTTCGAAGAGGCTTTTTTTACGGTCATTTGTACCAATATAATGAACTTTGTTACTTACAACTATCTTTTTCATTTACTTGTAATTATATATCTAAAGGTTAATAGGTTCAACCATGTAAAGTTAGTCATTTATCTGATTAAATGGAAAAATTCATCCTCCGAAAGTATTACGGTTCCCAGTTTTGATGCTTTTTCCTTTTTTGATGATCCCATTTTCTCTCCGGCTACAAGATATGTTGTTGCAGAAGATACTGAACTACTGTTTTTCCCCCCATTTATTTCAATTACTCGTTTAATCTCATCTCTTGAAACTGAGAAATTACCAGAGACTACAATAGTCATGCCTTTAAGTTTATCTGAGACAAATGTATCACTATTGTCGGAGCTAAACTTGACTCCTAAATCTTTTAACTCATTAATTACTTTTAGATTTGACTCTTTACTGAAGTATTCTAAAACAGATTCTGCCATAATCTCTCCTATATCATCGACAGAGAGAAGGTTATCTTTAGTTGCTGATTGTAAACTCTCAATAGAACCAAAAGCATTGGCAAGGTTTTTTGCAGATGTCTCTCCTATATGTCTAATCCCTAATGCATAAAGAACCTTATAAAAAGGAGTGGAGAGCGATTTTTGAAGACTCTCAAGAAACCTGTCGGCAGCTCTCTCTTTCCATCCATCCATAAAAAGGAGATTATCTTTGGTTAATTTATACAGGTCGGAGAGTTGATGAATATATCCAAGTCTGTACATCTGATCTATAGTTGCCTCTCCCGCAAGAATATTCATTGCCTTTCTTGAACAAAAATGGAGAAAGCCCCCCTTTATCTGAGTTGGACAGCTATCATAGGCAGGACAGAAATACTTTGCCTCATCCTCCTCTTTTACCAACGTGGCAGAGCAGTCCGGGCAGATTAGCGGGAATGTTGGTGCAGATGCAGTGTAATCTCTTGATGATGTTTCAACTCCAATAATCTTAGGAATAATTTCACCCCCCTTCTCTACATATACCATATCCCCTAGATGTATATCCAGTATCTTCATCTGCTCTGCATTATGCAGAGATGCTCTTTTTACCACACTTCCGGAGAGAGTGACCGGTTCCAGATTTGCTACAGGAGTAATTGCTCCGGTTCTGCCAACCTGATAATCTACAGATATAAGCCGAGTTAAAGCTCTCTCTGCTTTAAATTTATATGCAGTAGCCCATCTGGGAAACTTAGAGGTATAGCCCAATTGACTCTGAAAAGATATATTGTTTACTTTTATAACAACTCCGTCTGTCGGATAATTGAGCCTCTTTCGCCCAGAGTCCCAGAAATCAAGAAATTCAAAGATCTCATCTATATTGTGGCATAACTTAGTATTGGCTGAGAGATTAAATCCACATTTCCCGGCCCAATTAAGGTATTCGCTATGTGTTTCAAAATTATTACTTTCTGTAACAATATGGTAGAAGAGAGCATCCAGACCCCTCTCTGTAACTTCTGAAGAATCAAGCAGTTTTAGTGATCCTGATGCGGCATTTCTTGGGTTTGCAAAAAGAGGCTCACCTACGGCCTCCCTTTTTGCGTTAAGTTTATCAAAAGAGTCCCAGGGCATATATATCTCTCCTCTTATCTCAAAATCCTTTATTACAGAATCTTGCGGTATCTCCTTTGGTATTGATGGTATTTTGAGAATATTAAAAGTTACATCATCTCCGATAGTTCCGTCCCCCCGGGTCAAAGCTCTCAACAGTCTGCCTCCGGAGTATGTAAGTGAGATTGCTGTTCCGTCAATTTTTAGTTCACAAAAATAGTCACATTTTGAACCTAATATTTTCTCAATACGTTCATTAAAAGATAAAATTTCCGGCTTATCGTAAGTATTACTTAAAGATAACATTGGATATTTATGAGGAACTTGCCGAAACTCTTTAAGTGGTGGAGATTCGGAGATGTCGCTGCCAACCCTTATAGTAGGAGAGGTCTCTGATTTAAAATCAGGAAAAGCAGATTCAAGAGATTGTAACTCATGAATGAGCAGGTCATATTCAAAATCTGATATAGACGGTTTATTTTCTACATAGTACCGTCTGTTATGATTATCAATCTCTCTCCTTAGAAAAGAGATCCTTTCTCTCGCTTTCTCTTTTTTTATTTTCATAAATTCACAAGCAAATTTACATATTTTTTAATTATTATTAACTTTGCCGGCTCAATATATAGAATGATGAAAAAATCGATTGTAATTTTAACAGGCGGAGGACCCGCGCCAGGAATGAATACCGTTGTAGGTAGTATTGCAAAAACCTTTATTTCAAACGGTTATCGTGTTTTAGGTCTGCATGGAGGTTATAAAGGACTATTTTCACAAAGCCCTGAATTTACTGAGATGGACTTTCTGCTTGCAGATTCAATTTTTAACAGAGGGGGCTCATTTCTTGTTATGAGCAGGTATAAGCCTACAAAAGAGGATTTTGATAAGAATTTTAATCTAAAATTCTTTATCGAAAACAATGTAAAATTACTTGTTACAATAGGTGGCGATGATACTGCTTCTACGGCAAACCGTGTTGCAGGATTTCTTGTCGAACATAATCACAAGATATCTAACATACATGTACCTAAAACAATAGACAACGACCTTCCTCTCCCTCTTCAAAGACCAACATTTGGCTACGAGTCTGCAAAGTCCGAAGGTGCAAGACTAGCTACAACAATTTATGAAGATGCCAGAACAAGTAACAACTGGTTTGTAGTTTGTGCAATGGGACGTTCTGCAGGTCATCTGGCTTTTGGGATTGGCTCAGCGGCTCACTATCCAATGATTGTAATACCGGAGATGTTCAATAAGACAACCATTACAATTGACAAAATTGTAAAACTTGCTGTTTCATCAATTGTCAAGAGATTGGTTCTCGGGATAAACTATGGAGCTGTTATGATATCCGAAGGAGTTTTTCACGAGTTGAGCGATGAGGAGCTTAAAAAATCAGGGGTTATATTCTCCTATGACGATCATGGACACCCGGAGCTGGGTAAAGTATCAAAAGCTCACATATTCAATGAAGTACTTGAAAAAAGAGTAAAGAGTCTTGGTCTTTCAACAAAATCCAGACCTGTAGAGCTCGGATACGAACTAAGGTGTCAATATCCGAGTGCATATGATCTTGTATACTGTACCGAACTTGGCATTGGAGTGCATCAGCTCTTTGAAGAGAGTAAAAGCGGCTGTATGGTATATATAGATCACCTAGGGAAAGTTAAGCCGCTATATCTAAAGGATATTCAGGACCCGGAGACCGGGAAAATTCCACCAAGAGGTGTCAGTTTAGATTCAGATAGAGTTAAAGCCATAATTAACAATATTATGCACTATATAACCGAAAGTGATTATGAAGATGCTGCAAAGATAATTTCAAATCCTGAGGAGTACGACTTTAAAAAGATTTTGAACTGGTAATATCATGAGCGGAAAGCTTATAATATATCAGGTTCTTGTAAGATTATTTGGGAATACAAACAGTAGTTGTATTCCCAATTCTTCTTATGAAGTAAACGGAAGTGGAAAATTTGTCGATTTTACCTCAGAGGTACTTGACCAGATAAAAGCTCTCGGGTCTACTCATATATGGTATACAGGTGTAATAGAACATGCAACTTTAACACAATTCCCGGAGCATGGAATAAGATCAAACAATTTCTCAATTGTGAAAGGAATTGCTGGTTCTCCTTATTCAATTACTGATTATTACGATGTATCACCTGTACTGGCACTTAATATACCTGAGAGACAAAACGAGTTTAGAGATTTGGTAAGACGGACACACCAGTGCAATTTAAAGGTCATTATTGATTTCGTTCCAAATCATATATCAAGAGACTATAAATCTGACTCTAAACCATCCTCTGTATCCGATTTTGGCGAAAACGACATAACTGGCTTCCCTTTTCATCCAATGAACAACTTCTACTATATCCCAGGATCCAGCTTCAAATCACCGGTACAAGATAATTCAATAGAGTTGTTTATTGAGACCCCCGCAAAGGTTACCGGGAATGACTGCTTCTCTTCACAGCCATCTCTAAATGATTGGTATGAAACTGTAAAACTGAACTATGGAGTAGACTATCTAAATAATCACAAGAGATACTTCAACCCTATACCTGATACATGGATTAAGATGGAAGAGATCTTAAATTTCTGGATTGAGGAGGGTGTTGACGGTTTTCGTTGTGATATGGCAGAGATGGTTCCTCCAGAGTTC
>JAUYTB010000337.1 GCA_030695305.1 Bacteroidales bacterium | reverse complement strand
AATCATTCTCTATTTTTTCTCCAGTCTTGAGTTCAATTTCACGCTTCCCGAACCAGGTGTAGAGCACTTGAGTTTTTGTTAAGAATCGGAACTCTTCTTTAATGGTCGTCTCCTTCATATAATTCAACTGCTTGAAAGCTTCTGTATTGGTGCTTACGAACCCATAATAGTCTTCATATGAACCATCTGGATAGATCGCAAGGTAATCAGGAGAATTTGACCAAGGCTTTAGTGCAGATTCGATATCGAGTCGTTCAACGCTCTGCATCTTTGGCGCCTACTCTGGTCGGTTTTCGGCTTACCCCGGTTGTTTTTCATAAAGTTATCATTTTATTTTCTAACAATTGGCTGTATAGTCAATCAGTGTTTAAAACCATATCATAAAAAATAGCCGGTCAAATTAATTTAACCGGGTTATAAATAATCTATGAATTTAAAGGTTAATCAATTCCCATTTTTTCTTGTTAAAATGCCAGAATATTAATGAAATGATTAATACAAAAGCACAAAGTACTGGTGTTTTGAACGACTCAATAATACCTCCCATAACAAGTTGGGGTGAAATATCGGTTGTTTTAATCATCACTTCAAGAGCTTCAATCATTCCTGCAATTTGATTAATAATTCCAGAGATAAAAACAACAACACCCAAAACAATCATCGAATCGATGTTTGTTTTCTTAATGGTTTTGTTTTTAAACCAATATAGTTGAACACTCAAGTATGGGCCATAAATAAATACGCCCAAAATTGATACTCCGATTAATAAAATGGTGAAACCACCAAGTGTTGTAAATAGGTATTCGAACATTGACATAATTAATAATTTTTAGTTAAACAGTTAATTTCATTTCAAACCTACATCGTAAATCAAGTCAATTTTAAATAATTATCTGTTCAACCAATTTAACTCTACAACTAACCAATCAATTCTTATATCTGGTATTAGTCATAGTATTCCAGCTGTTTATAGAACCAACTATGCTTTCTAGCGAAAATTACCTAAAAAAATTTGATATTGCATATATTTGGAGAAAAATATGAATATACAGCTAAATAAAATATTCAGAATTGCAATTCACACTCTATTTTGGTTTTGTGCATGGTTTTTCTTCTTCTTTTACTATAAAAGATATAGTGAAGTTAATATCTATACATTAGCTGCATCAATAATTAACTTATTAGCAGCCATAGCCACAGTTTATACTTTTAATTACTACCTGATTCCAAAGATTCTTTTAAAAAACAAGTTAAGAAGATTTATTGCGTTTGCTTTTGTGGCAATTGTGATGTTCTTCTATATTCAACTCCTACTAACTCTGCTTTTAGTGGTAAAATTACTACACGAGGAGAGTAGGCTATTTCCTGAAATGATTGATGTTATGATGCTCTTTTTTAATATGTTCTTTGTTGTTTTTGTTGCAATTGCCATAAAATTTTACAAACGATGGAGTGAAAAGGATTTTCGTGAACAAGAGGTTCAGAAAGAGAAAGTTGAAGCTGAGCTGCAAATGCTGAAAACACAGATTAATCCACACTTTTTGTTTAATACGCTAAACAGCATTTATGTATTGGCAATGAAAAAATCAGAACAAACAGCAAATGTAGTTATGAAACTATCAGACATACTGGATTACATACTTTATAGAATAGATGCCCCAATGATTGCTATATCGACAGAAATTCAAATTATAGAGAACTATATTGAATTGGAGAAAATTCGATTTGCTGATAGAGTTAACGTTGCCTTTACATTCAACTTTATATCGTAAGACATTCAGATACCGCCTATGTTAATGATTCCTTTTGGTGAGAACGCCTTTAAACATGGTGTCGGGAAATCTATGGAAAAATCATGGATAAAAATTACCATAGATGTGACTGGACAGTTGTTGAATATTGAAGTTTCAAATAATAAAATTCAAAACAATTTAATAAGCGATGCAGGTGGTATTGGGTTGTTGAATGTAAAGAAACGATTGGATTTGCTTTTTTACGATAGTTACAAACTTGAAATTTCTGAAAAAAATAATCGTTTTGATGTATTTTTGTCTATCCCAATAAACTAAATTCTTTGCAAATGATTAAATGTATAATTATTGATGATGAGCCTTTGGCACGTGAAGCAATAAAGGTTTATATATCAAAAATGCCAGAACTTGAATTTGTGGAAGAGTGTGAGAATGCACTTCAGGCTATGGCTTGTTTACGCAATAAACACATAGATTTGGTTTTTCTTGATATCGAAATGCCTGAAATTAACGGGATTTCATTTTTACAGATGTATAAGAATATACCTGGTGTAATTTTTACAACTGCATACAGAAATTATGCTGTAGAAGCATTTGATTTAGATGTAATAGACTATTTATTAAAACCTATTTCATTTGAGCGGTTTGTTTCGGCCATTAATAAGTACTTCGAAAGATCCAATATATCTTTAAATGCTAAAACGGAATTAAAAAGGGAAATAGCAGGCTACCTGAATGTAAAAGCTGATCGTAAAATTTATA
>JAUYTB010000334.1 GCA_030695305.1 Bacteroidales bacterium | reverse complement strand
CTGGTTAAAACAATTACCAGTGATAACGGAGCTCAATTTGCCTATCATCAGCTAATAGCAAAAGAACTAAAAGCTGACTTCTACTTTGCTACACCATACCATTCCTGGGAGAGAGGATCAAATGAAAATTTAAACGGACTTATCAGGCAATATATCCCCAAAAGAGCTCCATTTAAGAATCTATCAACAACCGATTTAAGTGAAATTGAAGATAGACTTAATAACAGACCAAGAAAAAGATATAACTTTTCAACACCATACGAATTATTTAATTGTTTAACCGGCAAAAATCAAAAAGTTGCATTTAATATTTGAATTCAGGGTAGCAATAAAAATCCTTTGACATAAATTGTCAAAGGTGGGTTGTAATTTTGTAGTATTCTAAAATTGAATGGTATGAAACCAAAAAAGATTACAGCAGAAGATCCTATTTAATGCTAGCCAATCTTATAAATAAAAAGGTGCCGAATCATTAGTGGCAAAAAAATAAAATATTATGACCGCACAAGCAAGAGAATGTATTCTTTACAAAGGAGAAGAAAATTGGATGGCAACAGAGCCGTTAGATCAGTATCTGCATAATAGAAATGACATTGAATTTGTTTCACCTTGTTCGGCTTGTTGGCGTGGATACTATGGAAAATGGGAAATCAGGGACAACAAATTGTATTTAGTCGAGCTTGAAGCATATATTGACGGATACAAAAAAGTGGATTTAAGCTACTTATTTCCCAAACAAGAGATTGTTTTCGCTAATTGGTACACTGGGGAAATAAGAATACCACAAGGTGATCTGTTAGAGTATGTGCATATGAGTTATGATTCGACATTTGATAAAGACCTTATATTGCAATTTGATCAGGGTATCCTATTAGATGAAAAGCTAATCGATAACCGGGAAGAGTTTCATAAAAGAAAGTCGATAGAGTTATAACACCGCGCTGTATTTAATTAACATTAATATATCAGAACTATGAAAAAACACAGTGAACGTTTTAAAAAATTGATGAAAAGGGATTACAAAGGAATAGATTCAGATGAGTTGACTTTTACAGATGAAGAGATTATTTTTCTTTGCAAAGAAGATATTTCAACTTTTGGGAATAAATACCCTGGAATCGCTGAATATTACATGCAAACATTAAGTGATTAAAATAAAGACCCCGTCACCTAAATTCGAAAAATGCGTCAATCATCTTTATTATTTGATACCCTGACTGGGATGCCTCGAATTTTTATCAATTCGGAAATCGAACTTGAATTATAATATTGCCACAATAGCCTGCAAGGTCCACAACCCTTGCCAAGGTCTCGTTTCAAAAACTCTCCAAACATTTGGCAGATAAAGATATAATGAATATCTTTACCCTGCATTGTTTGCGACAAAGTTATGCAACTCATCAATTAGAGGCGTGGGTAAGATTGAAATCTAATACAGAGTTACCGGTCGCAAATGCAGAAAACAACGGAAACCCATACCCACAAAGCACCTCGGACCTCAAACCACAAAAAGAATTTGCAGATGAGTTCAATTTTAAACACTATTCCCTCAAAAATAGACAACACCATAAAAGTGCTTAAAGGCCAATACACAAGCGAACTTGAATGCACTTCGTTGCATATATAAACAAGTTAGGCACAATTATACCAAGACAACAGCATACCTTATATAAATGAAAGAATTCGCAAAAAAAACCATTGAAAGGATTATTCGATATTTATCGCATATTCTGAACAAATTTGAATCTGACATAAGTACTGGCAATAATTTTCATACACTTTCACCAACTGATGATGCAGAGAATGTTGACAATTATATTCAATCTTTAGATTGGGCATTGAAAAACAAAAAAAGAATCAAAAACATTGCTATTTCTGGTGCATATGGCTCTGGTAAGAGTAGTGTGATTAGAACTTTTATTAAAAGGAATACGAATAAAGACTACAAGTTTTTAAATATTTCCCTTGCAACTTTTAAAGAACTAAAAGAGCAACCCAGCGTTCCCCAAAATGGTGATAATGATATTTTAAGGCTTATTGAATTAAGTGTCCTGCAACAATTATTTTATCATGAAAAAGATAATAAAATCCCAGACTCAAGGTTTAAAAAAATCAAAAGCCATAAAACGCGATTCTTATTTTGCTATTCAGTTGGTTTTATTGCACTTATAGTGTCTGTATTATTTCTTTTAGCTCCAGATTTTTTATCAAAATTCTCACTGTTCATTATTCCAAAAAAACTTGTTCCATTCACTCACTTTACTGCAACTGCTATAACTCTACTTGGCTTGTTTTTTATCATTTTCAAATCATCAAGAGCTTTAAAAAGTCTAGCGATAAAAAAGTTGAATATTAGTAATGCAGAAATTGAGATTGATAGCGGGATTAGTAAATCTATTTTAAATAATCATATTGATGAGATTCTGTATTTCTTTGAAGTTACTGATTATAATGTTGTTATAATAGAGGATTTGGATAGATTCGAGCAAACAGAAGTCTTTACGAAACTTCGTGAGATTAACCTTCTTATAAATAATTCAACAAAAGTTGAAAACGAGGTTGTTTTCATTTATGCAATTAAAGACGACATGTTTCTTGACAAAGACAGGACAAAATTTTTTGATTTTATGATTCCAATAATTCCAGTAATAAATTCATCTAATTCAAATGAGAAATTATTGGATATTGTAAAGCAGAATAATTACAAAATCTCAACGGATTTGATAGATGATATCTCACTATTTATTGATGATATGAGATTACTCTATAACATTATGAATGAGTATTACATCTATTCTAATAACCTAGACTCAAAACTTGACCAAGAAAAGTTGTTATCAATGATTGTTTATAAAAATATATATCCCAATGATTTTACTCAATTAAGTGAAAATAAAGGAAATTTATTTCAAACAATTTCGAATAAATCAAAATACATTAAGGAGAAGGTATTAGCTATAGATGAACAAATAGAGGAGAAAAAAAAACAAATTAATGAAGCTGAAACATCAAAATTATCTGACATTACTACTGATGCGTTAAATTGCATCTGATTACATATATGTTATTAATATTAAACTATTTATAGTCGTTCTTTGATTTTTTGATTTGAAATGAGTGAGTCATAATTTTGCGGATTCTAATGTCCAAAGATTATGAATTC
>JAUYTB010000333.1 GCA_030695305.1 Bacteroidales bacterium | reverse complement strand
GAATTCATAATCTTTGGACATTAGAATCCGCAAAATTATGACTCACTCATTTCAAATCAAAAAATCAAAGAACGACTATAAATAGTTTAATATTAATAACATATATGTAATCAGATGCAATTTAACGCATCAGTAGTAATTGAACATCATAAACTTTTTTGTGGTGAACCAATAAGCTCTAATTCCAATATTTTAATAAGCGGGACATTTAATCCGCCAGATGAAAGTTGTGAAAAGCAAAACATATTCTAAATAAACAATAAAAAAGATTAAACATGAAAAAGTTCACTTTAACAATTTTATTATTTTTTTCATTTATTTGCTTATTTACTAGCTGCTTAAAGACGTATTACTATTCAGAATCAATAGTATATTCTCAAAGAAAAAGGTATGATGTCTCTTTAAATTCATATGGTAATTATAACTTGCAAGGGAAAACTTTTTATCTAGAATCAGGGGATAATAAAGTCTCAAGCTATGATGTTGAATTCAAAGAATATGCAGATTATGTAGTAAAAGCTTTAAAATTGGAAGGCGCAATAGAAACCAATAATAAGGAAAATGCAGATATGTGTATTCTTGTTACTTATGGTATTAGTGACGAATCTTATAGAGAAACAGTACCAATTCCAATATGGGGCCAAACAGGTATATCGTCTATCAATACAACGACAAATACAACAGGTTCATCACAAGGTACAATTACAAGAGTTGGTAATACAATTTATGGTGCAGCACAAGGTAACTCTACAACAAATACCACTACCACAGTTAATCCTACTTATGGTATAACAGGTTATACAAGTGTAGATAGAAAAGTAACTCAGTTTCGCAGAGTTTTAAATATCTACGCTTATGACAATATCCAGACAGACAAAACCATTATGCTCTGGAAAACAAATATTATAAGTGATGGTCATTCAAGTGACTTGAGAATTTTAATACCAGTAATGGCTTTTTGTGGAAGTGATTATATGGGTAATTCAAGCGGTGAAACAAAAAACTACTACTTATTTGAAGATCAAGATGACTTTCTTAGTTGGAAAAAAGATATGCCGCAAGACCCCAATGTTGTTTCATATCCAAAATTCAATTCGTCTAATGTTAATCCGAATGACTTTATAATTACAAAAATCAATAAAACAAAGGATGAAACAATAATTGATTTTATTGCCTTCAATACAGGCTACGTATTGTTTAAATTTAAAATATCTCCAAATACTTATATAGAATTTGAAAAGCAGCAATATAAGGTCATATCAGCAGGCAATATTGTACTGGGTGAGAATAAAGATGTTCCTAAAAACGGTTCATGGGAGTTTAGGTTACATTTTCCAGCGATTCCTTCAAATGCTGATTATATCAATATTTCGGATGGAATGTCTTCGGGTTGGAAATGGAATGGAGTTAAATTGAAATAATTGATTGTTTAAATTTTAATCATATAATGTAAATCAGCGACTACAATACAGAATATATAATCAGCTTAACCTAAAGATATCAGCAGATGACTATTTTTTAGGTAAACTTGCTAAAACAGTGGTCCCATATCACCGGAATAGCCAACTTTTATACTGAACGCTCAGCACCGTGGTTCTATACCACAGCTCCTTCAGGTGGTTTATTCGCGTTGTGCTTATTTTTTTTGAAGCTCATTATTTCCGCTTGGCTCCAGTTGATGCCCTCTCCTGTAAAACGACATCGGTGGGCCAACTTAAATCTGTTTCCAACACCATCTTAATTACAGCATGCAGAACCTTCTTTTGCCGATGTCCTGCTTCTCGGAACACTATGGAACGTTTGGCATTTCGAAGCGACTTCCTATCAAGTTCCAACTACTTTTGAAACGAGCTGTGCCGCTCGATAACGCACTGACTGCCAAATATTTTATACACGATGTTACCAAACGTTTTTCTTTCAATTCAATATATTTTTCAATTTTTCAATCAAAATTTTCTTTCTCTCAATGATAAAAGTATCAAAGTTCCCCAAAGAATAATCAACCTTAGGAATCAAATGACTTTCAATAAATCTGTCCTTGTCTTTATTTTTTGTTTGTTCAGTTATCCAAGTGTCCAATGTGGTGGCATTTTTTGACATATTTTCATTTGAATCAAGCATTTGAAGGTTTAA
This sequence comes from Bacteroidales bacterium, assembly GCA_030695305.1. Taxonomy (GTDB): domain Bacteria; phylum Bacteroidota; class Bacteroidia; order Bacteroidales; family UBA932; genus Bact-08. The sequence goes on along the minus strand of JAUYTB010000333.1, from coordinate 3,184 downwards.
TATTGAATTGTAAACTGTCCACCCGAATTTATCTTTATGCTCTTGTTTTAATTGGTTATAAGTTGATGCTGGATGCAAATGGTCTTGATGAAAGTTATTGTTTTTATAATCCATATCAGGATAAAGCATTGCCAATATTGGGAAACTATATCTCGAATCTTTTTGAGTGAGTAACAACTCTTCAATGAAGTCGTCACCAACGTCAGTTAGTTTCTTAATTTCCGTATTAATTTCTTTAACTGGGAAATCAATTAATGGTTTAATCAATTCGTTTTCAATATCATTTGTAAATGCTCGTCTCGCTTGTGTTAATACTGCATCTCCTTGACCTCCAAAAGTTTTTCTTAAAAGAATCGAAAACAGCCAACGACGAATAGACTCTCTTTCAGTTTCATAACATTTCCTAGTTGCGAAATCTTTGTAAACGTCTCTGTGATATAGATAGTATAAAATCGGAAGTGTTGCATTGTAAGATGTTAAGGTATAATCTGTCAACCCGTAAGATTTTGCAAGGTCAAACAAGTTAAGAATTGAATTTCTAATTTTTTCCCAATTTTCTTCAATTTTCACAATAAATCCATTATTGAAACTTGTAACCATCGAACGAACGTCCTTGTGATATAAAAACAGAAACGCCTTTAATACGTAGTCCTTGCTTATATTAAAGCCTTTGCTTCCAATATTATCAACTAAATTGTAAATTTCATTCCTTGCATCTTTTTCTTTCCAATTCGCTACCGCGATAGACATTAAAATATCAGAAAAACTAAGATATGTGCCACCTGAATTTATTCGAACAAATATATTAACAGCCTTATCTGGCTTTTGGTCGTCTTCTTCATAGTAATTGATAATCATGTCAGTATGCACGACTTTATCCAGCCGTTTGAGCATTTTTTTTGATTCTCTGTCTAATTCCTGTTCTTCTGCAAAATCATCTAAATCGTAGTTTTCGTCTTGATGCAATGATAGTATTCGACCAACTCTAAACCATTTATTATTTTCATTGTCTGAAAACAAATCTATTTCTTTTGATATTGATTTGTCTATGAACGAGAAAATAAATTCTTTGTCGCTTTCTTCTTCAGAATAAGTTTTACTGATATTCAAATAAAGATGTCTTGTCGGATAGCTCCATTCACTATATGCATATGCTCTTCTATATTCTTTATAGGCATAACTTCCGCACAATCCAATGAACAACGCTGTCAAGCGTTGCTGACCGTCAAGAATTGCGTGAAAATCATTTACTTGGTCAGTATTTGTAGATTCATTATGTGTCTTGTGGAATTGAATATACTGTTTTAAGAATTGATAAAAACGAAAGTCTGTTTTTGTTTCTCCTTTTACTTTCCAAAAAAGCATTGAACTTATTGGATAACCTTTCATTAATGAATCAAAGAGTTTTTCAATTTGGTCTGATGACCAAACAAATTCTCGTTGAAATGCTGGTAAAAGATATTCGTTTTTACGAACTCTGTCAATCGCTTGATGGATTGTTATTGGTGCTTGAAATCCTGCCATATTTGTAATTTATTTCGTGTCGTTGTCGTTTTTTTAAAATGTGTGGTAACGTTTATATATGCAACAAAGTACATTCAAGCTCACTTATGTATGAGCCTTTAAGCACCGTTATGGTGTTGTCTTTTTTTGAGGGAACTGCATTGAAAATTGAACTCATCTGTAAATTCTTTTTGTTGTTTGAGGCCTGGGGTGCTTAGTGGGTATGGGTTTCCGTTGTTTTCTGCATTTGCGACCGGGAAACTCTGTATTAGATTTCAATCTTACCCACGCCTCTAATTGATGAGTTGCATAGCTGTGTCGCAAACAATGCAGGGTAAAGATATTCATTATATCTTTATCTGCCAAATGTTTGGAGAAGGAACCTTGGCAAGGGTTGTGGACCTTGCAGGCAATTGTGGATCGAGGCAGCCCAGACAGGGTACCAAATAATAAAGATGATTGAAGCATTAGATGCTTTCCTGCTAAACTATTTCAGAAAAATCAACATCTACCGATTTAAAGGAGAATTTATTATTCAACCCTTGCCATACTTCAATGCTGTTTGTGAAGTCGGTTAACATCCGCTCTAATACTCTCCCGCACATTATGGATAGTTTGTCTCTCAACTCTTGCTGTATAACACAATCAGAGATATCAACCTCATCGATATACCCTCCGCAAAACTTTAAATATCGCTGAATGCAGTTAATGTTGTACTTATAAGCATTGATAATTATAGCAATGCATTCCGGGTTTTCGGAATCTTCTTTTCTAACAAAAAACAACTGCTCTCCACGTTTGCAGACGCAAACAAGATCTTCCAATTGAATCTTTTTCAAATCATTGAATTTTGCAGATGTTTGTCCATCGTTTTTATTAAGGTCAAGATTGTTTGAGAGCTGTTGCAGATGCGTCGTCATTTTTTTGTAGGCTCTGTGGTATTTGCGGAGCCGGGCTACATCTGTGTCGGTTAACTCTTTTAGTCGCCGGATGTTCATATTGTCTGTTAAGTCATTTATTTTAACAGCAGTTGCAATGCGGTTTGTTCCAATTCTCTCCAGGTATTCATCGTATGTCTCCTTGCCGGACCTCTTTGTCAGGCATTTAAGAGCGGAGATAATATCTGCAGAAAACCCCAGGCGTTCAAGCTCCGTAAATGACATATCGGAATCTTCAAAAACATCGTGTAAAACCCCCACTATCTTCTCTTCAGGAGTTTTGCCTGCCTCCATAACCCTAATCGGATGGTTAATGTACTCCTCACCGGCCAAGTCTTTTTGGTTGGCGTGTGCTTTGGTGGCAATAGAAATTGCTTGTTCCAGTGTGCTCATAATGTCATATTTTAATTTTCAAATATTCCCGAGGGAGGGAGACCTTGGCAAGGGTTGTGGACCTTGCAGGCAATTGTGGATCGAGGCAGCCCATACAGGGTGCCAAATAATAAAGATGATTGACACATTTTTCGAATTTAGGTGAGGGGGTCTTTATTTTAATCACTTAATGCTTGCATGTAATATTCACAAATTCCAGGATATTTTTTTCCAAAAGTTGAAATATCTTCTTTGCAAAGAAAAATAATCTCTTCATCGGTGAAAGTCAACTCATCTGACTTAATTCCCTTATAATCCCTTTTCATCAATTTTTTAAAACGTTCACTGTGTTTTTTCATAGTTCTGATATA
>JAUYTB010000330.1 GCA_030695305.1 Bacteroidales bacterium | reverse complement strand
TTTATGCAAATATAGTATCTTTGTAAGGATATACTAACCCCTCATAATTTAAGTTGCTATGAACAAATTATTTATGTTATTAATAACAACTCTTTTGGTCGCTTTTGGATGTAGTCCAAAAAAAGCTGAGCCGCAGGGTTACGATGGGAAGCATGAGTGGAGAGCTGTCTGGATTGCTACTGTCAACAATATTGACTGGCCTTCAAAACCGGGACTCTCTGCAGATGAACAGAAAAGAGAGTTAATTGAGTATTTCGATCTTTTTAAAAAGATGAATTTCAACGCAGTTGTTCTTCAGGTAAGGCCCACTGCAGATGCATTCTTTATCTCCGGATTAGAGCCATGGTCTATCTATCTTACAGGAGATCAAAGCATTGCCCCAGAGCCACTCTATGATCCTCTCGAGTTTGCAATTGAGGAGGCGAGAAAAAGGGGGATGGAGCTTCATGCATGGCTAAATCCTTACAGAGTTTCGCAGGATACGGCAAATTTGAAGGCGATCTCTCCGGGTCATATCTATAACAGAAGACCCGATCTCTTCGTGGTGCATGGGAGAAAATTATATTTTGATCCTGCATATCCAGAGACCAGGGAGTTACTGGTAGATGTAATAAAAGATCTGGTAAAACGGTACGATCTGGACGGCATCCATTTTGATGACTATTTCTACCCAAACAACGATTTTAATGATTCTGTATCATTCTCACTGCACTCAAGGGGTTACTCTCCGGAAGATAAGATGGCATGGAGAAGAGAGAATGTAGATCTTGTTATTGAGATGTTGCGCGACTCAATAAAGGCAATAAAGCCCCATATGAAATACGGAATAAGTCCTTATGCAGTATGGAGAAATCTAAGAGAAGATCCACGAGGTTCCGATACTAAAAGCTATAGCTATACAAATTACGATCATCTCCACGCAGATATTTTACTTTGGATGGAGAAGGGTTGGATGGACTATATTCTTCCACAACTCTATTTTAGTATTGGATATGATGCTGCCGACTTTAATGTCTTGGCAAAGTGGTGGCAGGATTACTCTGCAGGGACACCTGTCTACGGAGGGCTGGGCACTTACAGACTGAGTGAGGACGCCAGGATTCCGGAGTGGAGATCGTCAGATCAGATAAGACAACAGGCACAGATTCTTAGAGGGATGCCATCTTACCAGGGTGTATGTTACTTTAATGCTAAGAATTTCAAAGATAATCGTTTGGGAATAAACGAAGTAATGGAGGAGCTCTATCCAAATCCGGCTCTTGTTCCACCTTTACGAGGTTTCCCTGTAAAGAGGCCTTCATCTCCGGGCAAGGCACTTATCTCGGGTAATGATGATAGTGTAACCATAGGGTGGGAGAGTAAGGATAAAAATACCGGCACCATTCACGAAACCAGATATCACCTCATATATCGCTTTGAAAAAGGTGTGAAACCCGACTTTGGTGACGGCTCGGCAATTTTGGCACTTACAGGAGAGGACTCTTATACTCACTCTTTGCAGGAGTGGCAAAATTATGACTACTATGTCTCGGCACTTGATAGACTCTACAATGAGAGTAAACCTGTAAAAGCCGCAGTCAGGAGGTAAATACAAAAAGATAACCCATATTAAAACAAAAGATATGAAAAGATTTTTACTAGTTTTTCTTGTAGCGGTTTTTGCAGTTTCATGCACTACCGTATCAAAAAAGGAGAAGATTCAGAAGAGTTTCAACGAGATTGTTTCGCAAGTTAAGCAGGAGTATGCTCCTGACAGAAGAAGCGAGACCTTTGAGCCGACAATTGAAATTGCCGACAACGGGAAGGGTGTTATGGTTCTTAGGGGATCAACAACTCTGCAGGAGGCCAGAGAGGCCCTTGTTGCTTCCCTTTTGGAGAAGAGAATTAATGTTCTTGACAGTATGGTTATACTACCCGACTCATCTCTCGGAGATAAGCTTTATGCAGTTACAGCACAATCGGTAATTAACTTCAGATATGGTGCGGGTTATTCTAATGAATCAGCTACACAGACCGTTATGGGAACACCTCTGCGGATTCTGGAGAAGAGGGGAGGATGGAGCAGGGCAGTGACTCCGGAAGGGTATATTTCATGGGTAACAAACGGAAGTATTGAGCCGATGAATGAGGAGGAGTTTATTAAATGGACAAAATCGGAAAGATTAATTATTACCACACACTACACACTTTTTCGGGAGTCTCCTTCGGAGAGTGCGGCAGTTGTATCTGATGGAGTATGGGGAAGCATAGTACGTGCAGACGGCATCTCCGGAAACTATAATAAGGTTATACTTCCAAACGGTAAAAGCGCTTTTGTTCTTCGTTCCCATACTGCAGACTTTATTAAATGGATTGAGAGCAGAAACCCTACAGCACAAAACATTATTGCTACATCAAAGCAGTTTTTGGGATTCCCGTATATGTGGGGTGGAACATCTATAAAAGCACTTGACTGTTCCGGGTTCACAAAAACGGCATTCTATCTTAACGGGGTAATCCTGGAGAGGGATGCATCACAGCAGGCGTTAACGGGAGAGGATGTGGATATTAGCGAAGGGTTTGAGAATCTGGTTCCGGGAGACTTGCTCTTCTTTGGATCCAAGGCAACAGAAGAGAGAAAGGAGAGGATAACTCACGTTGGAATCTATCTTTCAGATGGAGAGTTTATACACTCTGCCACCTCTGTTAGGATTAATTCTCTAATACCGGAGAGCTATAACTATTATGATGCATCAAACCGTCTGGTAAGGGCCAAAAGACTCATTACCAAAATAGATCAGGATGGAGGAATTATCTCCATTAAGAATCATCCGTGGTATTTTATCAATTAATTTATACAACTGATTTGAAAATTACACATTTGAACAGATAAAATTTAGAAAAGATTAAGATGGACAAAATTACAACAAGAAGAAATTTCATCAAGTCTGCCGGTCTGCTCACTGCAGCAGCTGCGATTATCAACCCAATGGAGATTTTTGCACAGAGAAGGGGAGGAGCTACCGCCGCAGGTACCGGAAGTAAAAAAATTGAGCTCAAGTGGATCTCTTTTGATGCAAAGATGAAACATGTCTTTACAGTTGCCGGATCTTCCAGAACTCACACTCCTATTGTACTTACAGAGATATCCTGGGATGGTTATACCGGTTACGGTGAGGCCTCAATGCCTCCATATCTGGGTGAAACACAGGCGTCTGTTATAGAATTCCTTAAAAAACTGGATCTTTCAAGATTTCGTTCACCTTTTGAAATTCAGGATATTCTAACTTATGTAGACTCTGTTGCAATAAATAACACTGCCGCTAAAGCTGCTGTTGACATCGCTTTGCACGATCTTGTAGGTAAAATTTTGGGTCAGCCGTGGTGGAAGATATGGGGATTCAATCCGGATACCACTCCAAATACATCTTTTACTATTGGGCTGGATAAAGAGGATGTCGTAAGGCAAAAGACTATTGAAGCAGCTCCTTATAATGTTCTAAAGGCGAAGCTTGGTGTGAATGACTCTACGGACAGGATGATGATAAATACAATTCGCTCTGTTACAGATAAAATTATATATATAGATGCAAATCAGGGGTGGAGGGATAAGTACTATGCTCTTGATATGATACACTGGCTTAAGGAGAAGGGTGTTACAATGATTGAACAGCCAATGCCTAAACTCTGGTTGGATGAATCTGCCTGGCTGACAGAGAGAAGTCCGCTTCCTATTATTGCAGATGAGGCATGCCAGCGTCTTACAGATATTCCTAAGCTCAAAGGGGCATGTCATGGAATAAATATAAAATTGATGAAGTGTACAGGATTGAGAGAGGCCCGCGAAATGGTTTCTCTTGCTAAATCTCTTAAAATGAGGCTTATGATTGGATGTATGACAGAGACTTCCTGTGCTATTTCTGCTGCTTCACATATAGCACCGGAGACAGAGTGGGCAGATCTTGACGGAAATCTTCTTATATCCAATGATATCTTTGAAGGGATGAAAATAGTGAACGGTAAGATAACCCTCAACGAAAAACCGGGTATAGGCGTTATTAAACTTTGAGATTAAATTTTATTATTACCTTTGCGCCAAATTAAATTCAAATATGGCAAGTTTAAAAATTATTAAAAAAGATATTGACTATCTTATTTCTGAGGTGATTTCAGATTGCTGGACGTTCCTTTACATCAATCCGGATAAAAAAGCCGAGGATATTGTAGAGATTATAAATGATGCTGTTAAGTTAAGAAACGAGCTTTTCGGAAGAGTTAACAATCCGGACAAAGATAACATCAAGGCCCATTTTAAAGCAGTAAATCAAGATCTTCTTAATGGAGTCGATTCACTCTTTAAAAGAATGAGCTCTTTGGCTTAATTTGATTTTCATTTAGGGAAGTCTCTTAAAAACTTATGCTTAAAGGCCCTGTTTTCTACAATGAAGACAGGGTTTTTTGTTAAATTTCGGGACGAAATTTTCGAAGCTCTTTTGTAATCTCTCTCTCCCGTCCACCGCAAAGCTCATTAACCAGTTTGTGGAATTTTTCTCCGTGATTGCGGTATTTGAGATGAGAGAGTTCGTGAAGAATAATATAGTCACACAACTCATACGGCAGTCTCATCAGGTGTATATTGAGATTGATGTTGTTTCTCGAAGAGCAGCTGCCCCAGTTGCTTGTGTTGTTTTTAAGATATACTTTGTTGTATACAAAACCATATTGACGGGAGAGGCACTCCAAACGATTGGGTAGATACTCTTTGGCCTCTTTACGCAAAATCTTAATTACTGCCTCTTTAAGCTCTTCACGAGAGGTCTCGTCTCCGTATGAGATAGTGCGCTCTACACCTTTTAATGTAACTTTTATTTTTTTGTTCTCGCCATTTTGCTCATCTGTGCGTTTTTCGAACCGGATTACCCCTTTGAGGGTCAAGATTTCGTAACCATCACCAATGGCAACAGTGAACTTTTCCGATCTTTTGCGCTGTTTTTCAAGTGCTTCTATAATCCACTCAATTTTAGACTCTACATATCTCAAGGCATCATCATATGATACAAACCGCGGCACCGAGACTCTCACCCCTCTCTTTATATGAACAGATAGTCTGATGGATCGTCCTATGCCGCCCTTTACAATTTTTATATCTCCGATTAACGGATGATTTAAGATTTTTTCCACCTGAAAGTATCTAAGATTGATGCAAGATTATCACCTCTGCCCTCTCACCCTTGGATATCTTTTTAATTCCGGAGGGTATTATTGCAACTCCGTTAGCCAGGGTCATTGCAAGGATATGAGCCGATCCATTGTAGTTTACAGGCATAAAGATACCCTCTTTATCTGTTGAAACAGGAATAAGCGCACATCTTTCGCTTCTCCTTCTGTCAAAATCTTTCCCGGCAGTCATCATAATACTCTTTGGCAAGTGGCCTCCCCCCATCGATTTTATAATAAACGGTCTGATAAGCATCTCAAACTGAATATACGAGGAGACAGGATTGCCGGGGAGTGCAAACACAACTTTTTTCTCAGGGGAGCCATCTCTGTTTAAGTTAGTGAACACCTCCTTTACCCCAAATGTGCTTGGCTTTCCCGGTTGAACTGCTATTTTATCAAAAAGAGTCTTAAAACCACAACCAGTGAGAACTTTTGGAACATAATCGAACTCTCCCATAGAGACTCCACCGGTGATTATAAGAATATCACACTCATCAGAAGCTTTTTGAATTGCAAGGTGCAGCTCCTGCTCACTATCTTTGACAACCCCGTAAAAGGTCACATGGTGCGAACAACTTTTGGCCTGGGCGGTCAGCTGCATCCCGTTTGAATCTCTAATCTGATAATCCAGAGGGGTCACCTCCGGCTCCACTATCTCGTCACCTGTAGAGAAAACCCCTATCTTAGGTTGAGCAGATACCCTCACTCTGCACACCCCATTGCCTGCAAGAGCAGCAATATGAGCAGTTCCGATAGTTGTACCGGCTTTGAGAATTGTCTCTCCTTTACGAATATCTTCTCCTTTGTAACAAATGTTAGAGCCTTTTACTGCTGGTTTATTGCCCCCGCCAAAAGATGGAGAGTCTGCCCGAGTCTTCATGTATCTCTCGTTTACTTCACTCTCCTCTACCATAAGAATGTAATCTGCCCCCTCCGGCACTACGGCGCCAGTCATTATTCTGCTGCACTCCCCCTCTGTTATATAAAGGGAGGGTCTGTATCCGGCCGGAATTGTCTCAATGATTTTTAGTCCTCTTCCTGAGTGCTCTTGCGGTTTAAATATAAGATCTGCTCTTCTGCAGGCAAATCCGTCAACGGCAGCTTTATTAAAGGGAGGCATATCTCTGTCGGCAAGGATATCCTCTGCCAATACTCTGCCCACACACTCACTAAGAGGGATAATAAGGGAAGGGAGATTAAGGGAGTTGCTTAAAACTATATCTGTTGCCTCCTGAAAAGTTATCATTATTAGAATAATTAGAGGACAAAATTAGAGAAATTACTTGCGCAGTCAAAAATAATATATAACTTTGCAAACCCAATTTTGGGGGATAATTATAAATATCAATTGCTTATAACATGTCAATTTATCTTGAAAAAGAAAAAAAGCAAGAGATTTTCGGACAATACGGAAAGTCTAATGCAGATACCGGCTCTCCAGAGAGTCAGGTAGCTTTATTTTCATACCGTATCGCTCACCTAACCGGTCACCTTAAGACAAACAAAAAGGACTTCTCAACACAGAGGTCACTTCTTAAGCTTGTAGGTAAAAGGCGTCGTCTTTTAGATTACCTGAAGGATACAGACATCGAGAGATACAGAAATATAGTGAAGGCACTAAACCTTCGTAAATAAAGCTTAAAGGTGCCGAAAGGCACCTTTTTTTAAAATTATACTCTTTGTCACATAATGCAATCCGAGGCAGAGAGATATAGCTGAGCCAGAATTAATAATAGACTCTCATAGGGAGAGACGGATTGCGTTTAGAAAAATTATGAACGTTATTACAAAAACCATCCAACTGAGAGATGGAAGAACAATCGAGATTGAAACCGGGAAACTGGCCAAGCAGGCCGACGGCTCTGTGGTTGTTAAAATGGGCAAGACTATGCTTCTTGCCACTGTTGTTGCCGCTAAAGAGGCAAAGGAGGGGGTAGATTTTATGCCTCTTTCTGTAGAGTATAAAGAGAAATATGCCTCTGCCGGAAGGTATCCGGGCGGTTTCCTCAAAAGAGAGGGACGTCCCAATGACTCGGAGATTCTTGTTTCTCGCTTGATTGATAGAGCATTACGTCCACTATTCCCGGATAACTATCATGCAGACGTTTTTGTTACTGTTAACCTGATATCTGCAGAGAAAGATATTATGCCCGATGCACTTGCAGGTCTTGCTGCATCAGCTGCACTTGCAGTAAGTGATATTCCTTTTAACGGACCAATTTCTGAAGTTCGGGTCTCAAGATTGGATGGCAAACTTGTTGTAAATCCATCTTTTGATGAGCTTAAAAAATCTGATATCGATATTATGGTTGCCGGAACACTGGACAACATTATGATGGTAGAGGGTGAGTTTAAAGAGGTGAGCGAAGCTGCTATGCTTGAGGCGATTAAATTTGCTCACGAGGAGATTATTATCCAGTGCAGAGCTCAGATGGAGTTGATGGAAGAGGTTGGAAAAACTGTTAAGCGGGAGTATTGCCATGAGGTTAATGATGACCAGCTTAAGGCGGCTGTCCACGCTTTCTGTTACGATAAATGTTACGCAATAGCTAAAGCGCCAAGCGCAAAACATGACAGAACAGATGCATTTGCTGCTCTTAAAGATGAGTTTATTGCATCACTGCCAGAGGAGGAGCGCGATGAGAAAAAAGCTCTTGTAGAGAGATATTATCACGCTGTAGAGAAGGAGGCAATGAGAAACCTTATTCTTGACGAAAAAGTTCGCCTTGACGGACGTAAGACAAACGAGATAAGACCTATCTGGTGCGAGGTAGACTATCTGCCTGCAACGCACGGATCGGCAGTTTTTACAAGAGGAGAGACTCAGGCACTTACAACTGTAACTCTTGGAACTCGCCTCGATATGAAATCGGTTGACGAGGTTCTTGTAGAGGGTTCGGAGCAGTTTGTTCTTCACTATAACTTCCCTCCATTCTCAACAGGAGACGCAAAACCTTACAGAGGTACGGGTCGCAGAGAGATTGGTCACGGAAATCTTGCACTGAGAGCACTTAAATATGTTGTTCCAATGGGTGAGGATAATCCTTATGCTGTTAGAGTTGTCTCCGATATTCTTGAGTCAAACGGATCTTCGTCTATGGCCACAGTTTGTGCCGGAACACTTGCCCTGATGGATGCAGGTATTAAGATTAAGAAACCGGTATCCGGTATAGCAATGGGTCTTATCTCAGAAGGTAGAGACGGCCGTTATGCAATTCTTTCGGATATTTTGGGAGATGAAGATCACCTGGGAGATATGGACTTTAAGGTTACAGGTACAAAAGATGGTATAACAGCCACTCAAATGGATATTAAGGTTGACGGCCTA
>JAUYTB010000321.1 GCA_030695305.1 Bacteroidales bacterium | reverse complement strand
CAAAGCCGAAGTTTTTGTTACAAAAGATTTTGCTTCAAGGTAAAAAATCTCTTTTTCTACACGTTTAATATGTCTTACATTGTTAAACCCGGAATTCAGCAACATCTTCTCTTCTGAACTCTGTCCAAATACAAGAGAGAGAGAGGATATCAAAAAAACAGCAACTAATACCGTTTTAATGTTGTCTATCACTTTTGTATTTGCATAATTTAGCATTCAAACCTACTGTAAAACACTTGTAAAACTATGGTTAAGTGAGTGTTAGTCATAATAATAATGCACTTGTACAAATGTAGGTTTTTTTTTCTCATTATTCAAATAATATTTAGATAATTAACAATTCTTTAATAAATATTTGCTTTATATTACATAAAAGCCGTAACTTATTGAAAAGAACCTATGAAAAAAACAAATTTATGTTATTTGTAACAAATCTAAACTTACATTGAGGTATAATAATAATTTATAAACATCACTTTATATGGATAATAACACTATTAATACAATTCTTATAGATTTTTAAGTATAGAAATTACTTAAAATCGTTATATAAACATGATAATACATTGGTAATTCAATGAAAAAAATAGGAATATGAAATTGTCAAAAAAAGATGAATCTGAATTTCTATAGTGTATCTTTGCACTACTTACTAAACCACATATATGGTAAAAAGAGTTAAAATATACTCCTCTGAGAGCGGTGAGTCTCTATATATATCGCTGTCAGAGAGTACTATAAAGGCAGGATTCCCCTCACCTGCCGAAGATCATTCCGATCTTAAACTAGATCTTAACAAGGAGCTTATAAAGAATCCATCTTCAACTTTTTTCGCAAGGGTAAGCGGAGAGAGTATGATTGATGATGGTGTAGATAACGGTGACCTTCTTGTTATTGACAAATCTGTAACACCTTTTGACGGAGCATTGGCGGTCTGTTATATAGACGGAGAGTTTACCCTTAAGAGGGTTAAAATTGAGAAAGATCTCATTAAACTTATCCCGGCTAACAGCAAATATAAACCAATTGAGATAAACAGAGAGAGTGACTTCCAGATTTGGGGAGTAGTAAGATATCTAATAAAGAAAATGTAAACAAATGCAGTCAGAAAAATGAAAATCATTAAATATACCTTTCGTTCTCTCTTTTTTATCTATATCTCTCTTGTGCTGTTCTTCTCGCTCTATTCGTTTAACAATACCCCAATAAACCTTTCGGAGTATATATTTGGAATACGAGCAGACAGATATGCTCACTTTATAATGTTTTTTCCATTTCCATTCTCCGCATGGTTTGCCTTTGGCGGAATAATAAGAAAATTCGCAGGCAGATGGTCAATGGTTCTGCTCTGTTTATCCGGCATCGCCATCTCTTCAATTACCGAAGTTCTTCAAAAACTTAACCCCGACAGAGGTTTCGATTATATAGACCTGATTGCAAACTATTCAGGTATTATAACAGGAACACTGCTTGTAATAATTTTGGATCAATACGCTAAGAATGTTTGGCCTCGCAGATTGCAATAACTTCTATGTTAGCTGTGAAAGAGTTTTTAATCCATCTCTTAACGGAAAAGCTGTCGTTGTCCTGAGCAATAATGACGGTTGTGTAATTTCCCGCTCACAGGAGGCAAAAGATCTGGGAATTAAGATGGGAGAACCTGTGTTTAAGTTAAAGGATCTTGTAAAAAGAGAAAACGTAGTTATCTACTCTTCAAATTTTTCACTCTATGGAGATATATCCGCAAGGGTTATGGATATTATAAGAGAGATGGCCCCGTTAACCGAAGTCTATTCAATAGATGAAGCCTTTGTGGATTTCCGGGGATTTACCCCTTATGAGGCCTCGAGATTGGCAAGCGAGATAACCAACAGGCTATATAAATATCTGGGAATCCCTGTAAGTATTGGAGTATCTTCTACCAAAACTCTGGCAAAAGTGGCATCAAAACTATGTAAACAATACCCCTCTCTTAAGAATTGCTGCGTAATGATTAAAGAGCCCGATATAGATAAGGTGCTCAAGAGGTTTCCTGTAGGCGATATCTGGGGAATTGGAAGAGAGTATTCAAAGATGTTAATCTCAGAAGGTGTTGATAGTGCCGGGAAGTTCAAATTGTGTGATCCCTCCTGGGTAAGAAAAAAAATGAGTATTGTAGGTCTTAAAACGTGGAAGGAGTTAAATGGGGAGCCCTGTTTTGAATTTGAAGAGAATTTCAGGGATAAAAAACAGATATGTACAAGCAGAAGCTTTTCGAAGGATATTTATGATACCGAAGAGATTATTAAGGCGATAGCGAAATTTGCCTCATCCGGATCGGAGAAGCTTAGAAAGCAAAAGGGTGTAACATCTCTTATCCATATTTTTATACTTACGAATCCTTTTAGAGAGGGAGCTCAGGAGCACTACAAAAGTGTGGTTATTCCTCTTTTAGAGCCAACAGATAGTACCTTTGAGATTGTAAGAGTGTGCTGCAAATCGGTATTATCCATAATAAAAAAAGGTTATGGTTACAAGAAAGCAGGAGTAATTCTGTCTGGGATATCAAAAAAAGAGGAGACACCAGGATCCCTTTTTTCCGAAAAAGATCTTTCTAAAGAGTCTGTTTTAATGAAGTCTCTGGATCAAATTAATGCCAAATATGGGAGAGATACTCTAGTTACAGGTAGTCAGGGAGTTGATAAAATTCAATACAACATGAATTTTCTTTCTCAAAGATATACAACGTGTTGGGATGATATAATTAAAGTGAAAATTTAATTATTCTAAAACTATTTTTCTCAATATAAATCTTACAATAATTTTGTGAACAAAACTTGTAACTTTCTGCTTGGCCAGTAATAAGATCTTCTCCTGTAATTGATTCGTAATCGCTAATATTGAAGTACAAAAACATCTCCCGGGGCAAAAACAGGTCTGCTGTAAAGTTCATGCTCCCAAAATTTACTAGTATTAGAATTACTGAACTCCCCTCTTTTCTTACAAATGAATATAGAAATTTAGGGTTGTAGCTCTCAGAAAAAGGATTAGCATACTGAAGATCAAACATACTCCCCTCAGAGATCGCTCTCTCTTTAGTAGCAATATTTAGTAATTTTTCATAAATCTTTCGGATTTCCGGTATATAACCATCTTTTAACCATTCTCTTATGGCTTTTACAGACCAGTAATCAAAGATTGTGGTTTTGCCGTCTGTTTGACTGAAGCCCTCTGAGTCCATACCACTCTCTCCCAGCTCTTGCCCGAAGTATATGAGAAAAGGAGATCTGTTTAGCATAAGGGAGACAACAAGAGCTGGAAGAGCTTTATAGGGGTCTCCACAGAAAAAATCGGAAGCAACTCTTTGTTCATCATGATTTTCCAGGAAATTTACCATTCTGTTTTGTAAATTTCCAAGCGATTGCCAACAGCTGCTGATTGTATCTGCACCCCTCTCCCCGGCAAGTACACCTCTGAGAGTATCGTAAAGACCTACTTTATCGTACAGATAATCAAATCCTGTCTTGGTATATTCTTCATATCTATCCGGTTGATATATCTCTCCGATGAACAGTACATGCGGTGCTTTTAGTTTGACCCTTTGAATAACATAAC
>JAUYTB010000315.1 GCA_030695305.1 Bacteroidales bacterium | reverse complement strand
TATCCACGTTTTGATATGCATGCGAGAGCTCTGCACCAAACAGAATTAATGTCCAGCTGATATTCATCCAAATAAGAAAAAGTGGTATGGCTGCAAAAACTCCGTATACAGTATTAAGTCCGGTTACAAGCAGCTGAGTTTCCAGATAGAAAAATTGAACAATTATAAACGCAAAGGCCAGAATAATCGCACTATTGAAAGCAGCTGATAACTTTACCTTTGTGTTTGGAATATATTTATACATAATTGTAAATACCCCTGCTATAAACATATAAGATATAATCCATGTAAATATTGATGTAACAGGGATAAACCGGTCAATTACAATACCGGCTGAGTGTAAGGTATTTGTATAGATAACTCCAAGTGTCATAAATATAAAGATTACAAGTGGAGATACAATAAGTAAAAGGAAATAGTACGCAACCCTTTTTTTGAAAGATCTGCCAGCATTTAGTTTCCAGATTTCGTTGAATGCTTTCTCAATATTAAGCATAAGAAAAAGTATTGTTGAGATTAGAAATAGGAAGCTTATTATCCCAAAAAGACCGTTTTGACTTGTAGATATTATATTATTGGCAAAGGTGAGAATATAGGAGATAACATCTTTGTTCCCTTCAAAATATGTATATAACAACTCCTCCAATTTTTCACCCGCTCCAAAACCGTTGGTTACGGCAAACATCAGGGATACAAATGGAACTACAGACATCGCAGAGAAATAGCTCAGATTGGCAGCTTGAAGAGAAACTTTATCATTAGAAAAGCCCTTCATCGTTATAATGAGTACTTTCAAATATCTGACCATTCGGACCCTCATAATGCTGAGTTCAGACAGATCAAGGTGCCAGATATCTGTTACCAGAAACTTCAACACTCTTTGATAGGTGTGTACTATTTCATTGTATTTTTTCAAGAGAATTTGTCCATATATTTCGAAGGGTTTATTATATATCGAATATGAATTCCATTTCCTATTTCACCTGAGTCATCAAATGCCATGACTTTAAAAGTCAGCTTTTTCCCGTCTATCTCTATAAGCTCTGCCTCTGCATATACTTTTGCTCCAAGAGGGGTAGCCCGGATATGTTTAACATTAACCTCTATCCCTACTGTATCCTGACTTTCCGGCAGAGAGAACTTGGCCAGCAGGTGAGCTGATTTCTCCATTAGAGCTATCATCCCCGGTGTTGCAAATACATGCAACAGACCACTACCATAGTATGCAGCTGTGTCACTCTCTCCAACAAGCTTCTCAATAATGAGTTTTTTTCCAATTTCCATAACTCTATAATATATTTTGTGCTATCTCCACAAACCCGGACATCTTCACTTCGTTGGGTGCACCTAGCAACTCAACCGGTGGCGCTACCTCCCGCCACTCCATCTTCTCAGTAAATGAAATTAAAGATTTCAATCCGCCTCCGCTCCAGCTGTAAGACCCAAATAGTGCAAAATTCTTATTTTTAGGGTTTAAAACCTCAAGCTCGTTACAAAGATGGTGCATCATTGGGTGCATACCGGAGTTATATGCACTCGAGCCAAGAATAACGGACTTATATTTCCATATATCATTTAGGATAAATGAGGCGTGAGTTTTTGAAACATCGTAAACTCTTATATTCTTTACGCCTCTTTCCGAAATAAGACGCGCTACATAATCTGCCATTTTTTCTGTGTTTCCATACATTGAGGCAAATGCTATTACCACTCCCTCTTCGGCCTCATGTCTGCTCCATTTATCATAAAGAGAGATGGCCCGTGAAGGGTTCTCCCTCCATACAGGGCCGTGAGAAGGACATATGAAATTGATATTTATCCCCTCTAGTTTTAAAAACGCTTTCTGTACCATATGGCTGTATTTTCCTACAATATTTGAAAAATACCGTCTCATCTCATCTTCATAAAACGAAAAATTAATCTCGTCATCAAAGATTCCACCATCCAAAGTACCAAATGAGCCGAATGCATCACATGAAAACAAGATTCCGTCTGTTGTATCGTAGGTCATCATTGTCTCCGGCCAGTGAACCCAGGGAGTCATTATAAATTTGAGTTTATGATAACCTATATCAAGAGTATCACCGTCTTTGACTTCATAAACAGATTCGCTGTTTACTCCGTAAAAACCTTCGAGCATTTTAAATGCTTTATTGTTGGCTATGATCTTCAGCTGAGGATATCTT
>JAUYTB010000295.1 GCA_030695305.1 Bacteroidales bacterium | reverse complement strand
TTTAACGCATCAGTAGTAATATTAAATTAATAATACTTGAACCTGGCCCAGATATCTTCTTTGGCACAGACCCTCAGGTTCAATATGCTAATGATGAGATTTTTCTGATTGATAAAAATGGGACAGGTAAAATTTTCCGTTTTTCGTCAGAAGGAGAATTGATTAATAGTGTTGGAAGCAAAGGACGTGGCCCGAGAGAGTATATTGATATAAAAAATGTTCAAATAATTAATGACACTATTATAGTTGTAACTTCTCCCCAAATAACTATATGTAAGTACCTGAAAGACGGTTCCTATATCTCAAAAGAAACATATGAAATTGAAGCGCAGCAAGCATTCTACCATGATAGCATATTATATGCATACAGCGGATTTGGCATGCACAAACAATTTCGCTATATTTCAGTTAAACTAAATCAAATCAACTACTTAGTTAATTCAAAAGAAAAAGTAATTAATTTCTATGAAGACACAGATGTGTTTTCAATTCATGATAAAAACTTGTATACCAGAGAAACATATAGTAATACAATAATGAGTATTAACAAAACAATAGCACCATATTTAACTTTCAATTTTAACAAATATAAAATCCCCGATGATTTTTTCAAATTTAACAGTGGGTTTGAAGCTGCTGAATATTTGTTTAAACAGAGATATGCTGTTATTCGTAAATATTTCGAAACGTCATCATTCCAAATTGTAGAAGTATTATTGTCCGGAAAACCTGTACCTACCTTTATCTACGGCCTAAATTTAAAAAGCAAACTCGATAAAAACTGGACTTGGTTTTCAATGGGTAAAATTGGTGAAAGCCCTTTCATAAACTCGCTTAAATATTCTGTTGACAATAAAATGATATTTTTACTGGATCCTTCGAACATAAATAAACTATCAGAAACTGAAATTGCAAAAATTTCAAATCGTGATCTTTTATCTAAGATCACCGAAAACAGTAATTATTTTATTGCAGAATTTCATGTTGACTTTTAATTCCCAAAAATCCCGCTCTTTTGTAACCATGTTTAGCTCTCATTCCGATGTACTTTCCTTGCCTTTATGCTATTAAGAATATGTACATTAAAATCTGCTACCCTCTCTCTTTTTGTTTAAAAAAGCGATGAATTCTTTACTCTCAACAATCTCTATTTCGTTACAAAGGCCAAGCACAAAACGCCCTACCCCCTCAAAACTACAGACATCATCTTTATAGAGATATTCATTATCAGAGATTTTTACAATTTTATCCGGAGAGACGGGATACTCTTCTGTTAATAAATTCGCAGCAATCATGGATAGCTTTAGAACAATGGAATAGGTATGGATCCCGGAGAAACGGAATGTGTCGGTTACAACTCTTTGGTGTCTCTCCTTAAACTCCCACTCTCTATCTGTAACTATTACCTCCTCAATTCTATTTACCTTGAATGTCTTACAGCAACCGCTTGATAACTCATAACAAATAATATCAACCATATTAACACCAAACTGAATTGGCTCAACAACCCTGTCGGTAACCTTTGCACTGTGAGATGAACGATAACTCTTTAAAACAACCTGTCTCTCATTTGCTATGGCGTCTAATAGAGTGTTGACAACCCGGCTCATTGCCGGATTAACCACAATATCTGCAACCTTTCTAAAATCGTAAAGAGAGTAGAGCTTACTTTTAACTCCATTAACAGCAGGATTAGATATATCCAGCGACTCAACCGCCCGCTTAAGGACATAGGCCTCCTCCTCTGTAAAGTAGACAAGATCTGCAATTGTCCTAAAATGTTTTGACTCCTTTGCAAGCCATACAAATCCATCACTTTTAATTACAATAAAACCCACCGACTCAAAAGTATCTATATATCTGTATACGCTTCTTTGCGAAATATCCAATATATCAGCAAGATCCTGAATTGTATATCTTTTTTTTCTCTCTGTCATCAACTGCATAATTCTAAGCAGTCTCTCTAATTTTGGCTGATCCATAGTTATTTGCTCTATTGTTTTGCTAAATTAGCCATTTTTCAATTACTTTGTACAAATTATTAGAATGACAGAGTGCCGGAAAATGATGGAGCTGTTCGGTGTTACCCCGGAAGATCTCAAAAAACTTATTGATATTGCCCTCTCTAAAGGGGGAGATTATGCCGATCTCTATTTTGAATTGAGTGAAGCAAATGAGATCTCACTACGCGATAATGAGGTGAACTCTGCAGGAAGTCATATTGACTATGGGATGGGCGTGAGAGTGCTTTATGGCGATCAGACAGGATATGCCTATACAGAGAACACAACAATGGAGCATATGGAGAGAGCAGCAAAGGTTGCATCTATGATTGCATCCGGAGAGTGTAACGGATCATCTCACAATAGTGTATCTATATCCGATGTACATGAGTTCGGACGCACAAATGGGTTTTACCCCGTAATAAGGGGTTGGAACGAACTCTCAGTATCGGGCAAAATTCCATATCTTAAGGAACTCAACGATATTGTTTTTCAATCGGACAGCAGAGTAATCAAGGTTATGGGGAGGGTTTCCGATTCAAACTCTTCAATTCTCTTTTTTAATTCCCAAGGGGTTATTGCCACCGATGAGAGACCAATGTTTTCAATTGCTGTGACATGCATTATGGAGAGCGGAGATAAGGTAGAGAACGGGAGTGCCTCTAGAAGTTTTAGGGCCGGAGCGGAATTTCTCACTAAAGAACTTATAAAGGAGATTGCATCTGAGGTGATAAACAAGACAGCACCTCTTTTTAATGCTTCTCAACCCCAAGGTGGCGAGATGGCTGTGGTTATGGGCTCCGGAAGCTCCGGAATTCTGCTCCATGAAGCGATTGGCCACGCCTTTGAAGCTGACTTCAACAGACAGAACACATCAATATTCTCCGGTAAACTGGGACAAAAGATCTGCTCAGATCAGATATCTGTAGTTGATGACGGCACAATTCCGTTTAACCGTGGCTCTCTTAATATTGATGACGAAGGTGTCCCCTCTCAAAAGACCTATATGGTTACAAATGGAGTACTGACCTCTTATCTGCACGATAGAATAAGTGCATCTTACTATAATACAGCCCCTACAGGAAATGGCAGAAGGGAGTCTTTCCGGTTTATGCCCCTGCCAAGGATGAGAGCTACATACATGGAGAATGGCAACAGTAATGAAAGGGATATAATTGCATCCGTAAAAAAAGGGATCTTTGCAGATAACTTCTCTAACGGGCAGGTTCAGATAGGTGCAGGAGATTTTACCTTCTTTGTTAAATCTGGATATATGATAGAGAACGGAGAGCTAACCAGACCAGTTAAAGATATCAATATCATTGGTAACGGGCCGGAAGCCCTTGCAGGAATCGTTGCAGTAGCTAATAACCTCAAAATTGACGACTCAACATGGAGTTGCGGCAAGGAGCAGTACTGTCCGGTCTCATGTGGAATGCCATCTGTACTGGTAAATAAGCTGACAGTAGGCGGAGTACACTAAGAAAGAGAAAAAAATGACTCAAAAAGACAAAGATTTAGCCCGTAAAACCCTGGAAAAAATTAAGAGTAAAGGGTGTGAAAATGCCAGAGTAACTTTAGGAGTAAGCACTCAGAGCTCTTACAGTGTGAGAAATGATAAGCTGGACCGGCTGCAGCAAGCCAACGGATCCTCTCTCTTTATTCAACTCTATACAGGGAGTCGTTACGGATCGTTCTCCACCAATCGCACAGAAGAGAGTGAACTGGATAAATTCATATCTGAAGCTATAGAGATTACAAAGGTAATATCTCCCGATCCGGAGAGAACTCTTCCAGATAAGAATCTATATTTCAATGGAGAGGAGAGAGACTTTGGCCAATTTGACCATAACTATCCCAATATTGAACCGCAAGAAAAGAGAGAGATTGCATACAGATGTGCCAAAGAGATCTATAACACAGACCCAAGGATCCTCTCTGTAAACTGTGAGTTTGGAGATGCAGATGAGAGGTATTTTATTATTGATTCTCAGGGGTTCGAAGGGGTGAGTAAGCAGACACTGTTTACACTCAGTGCAGAGTGCTCTGTAAAAGGGGAGGATGATTCACGTCCGGAGGGTTGGTGGCATGAGAACTCCCTGTTTTTTGACAAATTAAAGAGTCAGGGCGTTGCCAAAGAGGCCTGTAGGAGAGCTATCTCAAGGTTAAATCCCAAAAAGCTCCGCTCCGGGAGATACAATATGGTTCTTGAGAACACAGTATCAAGCAGACTTATAGCTCCAATTATATCGGCACTTAACGGTGCCTCTATTCAGCAAAACAACTCATTCCTAAAGGATAAGCTGGGGAAAAGAGTCTTTTCACCTATGTTTCAGCTATTTGACACTCCACATAAATACGGAGCATATGGGTCAAGATTATTTGATAGCGAGGGAATTGCCACTAAAGCTATCAACATTATTGAAAATGGAGTAGTTAATACATTTTTTATTAACACCTACTACTCCAATAAG
>JAUYTB010000289.1 GCA_030695305.1 Bacteroidales bacterium | reverse complement strand
TCATGAGGAGTGCGCTTGATAAGGTTGGTGAGGAGTTAGGTCGGTATATCAGACTATGTAATTACTGCTCAGGATTGTGCATGCCGGAGATTGCTGTAATGGGTGCTTTTGAGGGTCTTGATGTTATGCTTAATGATGCTCTTTACGGTATTTTGTTCAGAGACATCAATATGCAGAGAACTCTTATTGATCAGTTTTTCTCAAGAGTAATCAATGGTTTTGCTGGAGTTATCATCAATACGGGCGAAGATAACTATCTAACAACTGCCGATGCTTTTGAAGAGGCGCACACAGTTCTTGCCTCTGACTTTATAAATGAGCAACTTGCGCTACTGGCAGGAATCCCGGAAGAGCAGATGGGACTTGGACACGCTTTTGAGATGAGCCCCGATCTTGAAAACGGATTTCTTTATGAGATTTCCCAAGCGCAGATGACAAGGGAGATATTTCCAAAAGCCCCTTTGAAATATATGCCGCCTACCAAATTCATGACTGGAAATATCTTTAAAGGTCATATACAGGACGCACTGTTTAACATAGCAGGCATATGGACTGGCCAGGGAATACAGCTGTTAGGAATGCCAACAGAGGCAATACACACGCCATTTATGTCTGACCGATATCTTGCAATTGAGAATGCTCGGTATATTTTTGGAAACCTAAAAAATATCGGAGATGAAATTGAGTATAAAGAGGGTGGAATAATACGAAACAGAGCAAAGGATGTACTGGAAAAAGCTATTGTTACACTTGAGAGAATAGAGCAGGAGGGTCTCTTTACAGCATTGGAAATGGGTCTCTTCGGAGATGTCAAGAGAGGAAAAAACTCAGGAAAAGGGCTGGAAGGAGTTGTTGCAAAAGGTAATAATTACATGAACCCGTTTGTTAAAATAATGAAAGGAGATAAATAATATGAGCGGAGGACTATACTCAACCAAATCAAATGATTTTGATAAAACACTTGATTTAAAAAAAGTTACACCATATGGTGACACAATGAACGATGGAAAGGTTCAGCTGAGCTTTACGCTACCCGTTCCTGCCTGTGCTGAGGCAACAGAAGCAGCCAAACAACTACTAAAAAAGATGGGTCTAGATAATCCTCAGGTGGTCTTTTTCAAAGAGCTCACTCCGGGTTATACTTTTTTTAACTGTTATGGTAATTGTACTCATAATGTGGACTTTACAAGCATAAACGTACCTAAGGTAGAGAGTTCTGTAATGGATATGAATGAAACAGATATCTATATTCGTGAGAATATTGGAAGATCTCTTGTAGTAATAGGTGCCAGTACAGGAACTGATGCTCACACCGTTGGTATTGACGCAATCATGAATATGAAGGGATATGCGGGACACTATGGACTGGAGAGATACGAAATGTTTGAGGCGATAAATCTGGGTTCTCAGGTGTTAAACGAAGACTTTATTGCAAAAGCCATAGAGTTAAAGGCAGATGCTCTATTAGTATCTCAAACAGTAACACAGAAGGATGTCCATATAAAAAATCTTGTCGAACTTGTCGAGCTACTGGAAGCAGAGGGATTAAGGGAGAGGGTTATTCTAATTTGCGGAGGTCCGAGAATCAATCATGAATTGGCTAAAGAGCTTGGATACGATGCCGGATTTGGAATGAATAGTTATGCAGATGATGTTGCTTCCTATATTGCTCAGGAGTATGTGAGCAGACAAAGCTCTAAATAAT
>JAUYTB010000284.1 GCA_030695305.1 Bacteroidales bacterium | reverse complement strand
CAAAAACGCTCCGCTCTCTACAGTCATCTGAAAATCTTTGGTATATGGCGCAGTATAAACTAGACCCGGGCTGGTCTTAAAATTCCAAAGCTCTTTATACCCGTTCTCCCGGTCAAATGCTGCAACCCCCTTATCTGTAGTACCTACAATAAATAATTTATCGGTCACCACAGGGCGGGAGTTGTTGTTAATCGTATAATTGATCGCATGCTTGACCAACTCATTACCACTCAAAGGATCTACCTCCATAATATGACCAGGCGATGCGTAAAAGAACCTCCCCTTAAAGAAAACAGGCGAGTTATCTGCAATTCTTGTATCATCATCTCTCTTCTGCCACAAAAGCTCTCCAGTCAGGGCATTATGTGCAAACCTCCCCGTCCAGTATGCAGCAGTAAGCAATACTCCAGACTCCGGCTCCACTACTGGAGATGCCACAGTGCATACACCCCCACGCCACGCTGTATTCTTCCACAAAACCTCTCCGCTTGAGACCTTAAGCGCCGTAAGATAGTGACCATGACCAGCATAAACAATGCCATTATGAACCGTCACCCCCTGAGTATAAACAGGATGCAACTCATTCTCACGCAGAGACTTGCTCCAAAGAAGCTCTCCGGAAGATGCCTCTATCGCATATAGATTTCCAAGCACATCACAAGCTAGCAGAGTTCCCTCCCAAAGAGCCATATTATTCTTAATTGAATTGATCGCCCGGAAACTCCATACAACCGACCCGTCACTCTTGCGCATCGCGTGAATTGCGCTCCCACCCTTCCCATCATCGTCAAAAGTTGCGGATAAAATCAGATCTCCGGACAAAAGTGGAGATGTCATAAATATATGATTACCAAGCGACGAAACCCACTTAATTGCAGGTGAAAAGGCATCCTCCGCTCTAGCACTAAACTCTCCAATATCCGACGGATCCTTGGCCACCCCCTTCACAACCATCCCATTCTTAAATCTCGCCGTCACAATTGCCCCGGATGCTCTCTCCACTCCCGGAAGCGTTTCCCGCCATGTCCACTCACTCACTTTATGCAGATTATACTCTGCCCCGTTATATTCGACTGTCGCCTCTTCCACATCGGTGCGCGTATCATAGATATTGGCTATCAGCTCATAACTGTTATTTGCAGATACTTTGTCGCTGGCAGATGCTCCCTCTCCCAAATTTGCCGGGTAGATTGTCGCTGCAATATGCCCTTTAAGCGAAGCGTAACGTATCTCCGAATCCAGATTCCCCTTGCGGTCAAATTTTATCACCCGAAAAGATGAAGGCGTATGGTCAATCCCCCCCTTATTAGGCGACATCGTAGAAATGGTCGTAACTCCTGTCCTCTCCGATCTCTCCATCAAATTAATGTGATAATGAGCATATAGATAGGCCTTGAAATTATAATCCAAGAGATTTACAGATACCTTCTCCCCTTTTAAGTGAAAATCATCTCCATAACCTATAAAATGGTGATCCATTAAAACGACCGGCATACCTTCAGGTATTGCATCCAGATCCTTTTTCAGCCAGGAGTAAACATCATCTGCACTATAAGAGGGCTTCCTATCTCCCTGCAGTACAGGGATGTTAACGAAGTGAACCCCGCCGCTGTTAAATGAGTACCACACCGGACCAAACAACTCTTCATACAACTCCTCGCCGTAGGCACCATCGACCAAATCGTGGTTCCCCAATGTGTACACAGCCCTCACCCCCAGATTGTCCGATGTAAGCTCCCGTGCATGAAACCGGAGGCCATTTTCATAGCAGATATCACCATTAAAAAGCACAAACGCAGGCCTGTTATAGACAACATACTCCTTAAGCACATCTACCCAATCCTTATGAATTCTCGCCTCAGTATCACCCAGATGCAAAAACTCCGAACGTGACATCGCACTTTTAGATCCTCCCGACAAACTTTTTGAATCTCCCACACTCTCAGAATGTAACGCTACATTCTTAACCAACCTAAACACCAAATCATCTGCACCACTCCTGAACCTTGCACTTTCGCCAAAACTATTCCCGAAACTATCCACAATGCCATCCCCAACACCACCAACACTGCCAACACCCCCCTTACCATCAACGCGATAAAAGAAACTCCCCACCTGCTCATAACCGTCCGGCGTACTCATAAACACAAACCGCGCCCGCTCAGCCGGCACAAATGAAAATCGCCCATCTGCATCACTCCTGTACACCCCAAACCCATCCGACACGACAACCCCCGCAACACCCCGGCCACTCTCGTCCACAACAACACCACGAACAACCTCCGAACTAGATGTGCCAGATAGCTTATCCAACCCCTTTTTACCCGAAATATTACTTGCCTTAATAGTTGAAATAGTGCAGATTAGCAAAACAACTATTAGAAATACTCTTTGTGTAACTTTTATCATCTCCCAGAATTTTATGTAGCATTAATCTAACCAGATTTCGCTGATTTTAAAAGTCAAAGATACAATATGAAAGCATATCAATTTGGCTTTGGCAGAGTTTGATGCAACTTTATAATTTACAACCACTTGAAAATGCCAATTTTCCATATTTGGAAAACTGCGTTTTATATCTATCTAACTAACTTACAGATACATCAAACTCTGGCAAAGCCAACTGCCGCCACATAAAAAGGCGGGCAGCTATGAGCTGGAAATAACCGTAAAAACCCGTGAAATAACTCTATTTAGCCACAAAAGTCGTCAAGGTCCACAACCCTTGCCAAGGTGTCTTCAGCCGCCAATTATTCATTACCCCAGCAAACCTCACAGCAGGAACGCCAATCTCCCCACGGGCTGAACAATAAACCCTTAGCACAAGTAGGGCAAACTCAGCCGCAAGTAGCGAACTTGTGAGGGGATG
>JAUYTB010000262.1 GCA_030695305.1 Bacteroidales bacterium | reverse complement strand
ATTCAAAAACAAAAGTTCTTTCCAACATTGTAGGAGAGGAGGGTGATGCTCTTAAAGAGTATCTTACCAATCATATAGAGAGCTTTTATAAGATCAATCCTCTTGAGAGAGGTTTTTCGGACAGAGCAAGCAAAGGAGATATCTTTCTAAAACTTGATGAGAGGGTAGATATTCCGGCAGAGGGATATAAGCTGAGGGTTGCCAAAAATGGTATAACAATTACAGGAAAAGATAATGCAGGTCTGTTTTACGGCATTCAGACACTAATCCAGATGATGCCTCCGGAGTCAGATAGTTTACAACAGGTTAATACGCCACTGGCAGAGATTACCGATTATCCAAGATTTAAATGGAGAGGTCTCCATCTTGATGTATGCCGTCACTTTATGCCTAAGGAGTTTGTTTTGAAGTATCTGGACTACATGGCTATGCATAAACTCAATACATTTCATTTTCATCTTACAGAGGATCAGGGCTGGAGAATTGAGATTAAAAAATACCCTCTCCTTACAGAGATTGGCTCCAAAAGAGATGAGACACTTATAGGGAGTAGCCGCACATCCAAAGAGTATGATGGGATACCTCACTCAGGATTCTATACCCAGGATGATATTAGGGAGATTGTTGACTATGCTGCTAAAAGATATATAACTGTAGTTCCGGAAATTGAGATGCCCGGTCACGCACTTGCCGCACTGGCATCATATCCCCATTTGGGTTGTACAGAAGGCCCATATAAAGTGGCAACCCGATGGGGGGTGTTTCATGATGTGATGTGTGCAGGAAAAGAGAGTACTTTTGAGTTTATTGAAGATGTTCTTGAAGAGGTTCTGGCTCTGTTCCCATCGGAGTATATTCATATAGGTGGAGATGAGTGTCCAAAGACCAAATGGAAGGAGTGTAAGCTTTGCCAGCAAAGGATTGCAGATGAGGGCCTCAAGGATGAACATGAGTTACAAAGCTATTTTATTCAGAGGGCAGAGAGATATCTTAACAGTAAAGGGAGAAAATTAATTGGATGGGATGAGATTCTAGAGGGCGGACTCGCTCCCAATGCTGCCGTAATGTCCTGGAGAGGAGAGGATGGAGGAATAGAAGCTGCAAAGCAGGGCCACTATGTTGTAATGACTCCGGGAACTCATTGTTATTTCGATCATTATCAGGATGATCCTAAAACAGAGCCTCTTGCTATAGGTGGTTTTACCCCTTTAGAGAAGATCTATGCATATGAGCCGGTTCCGGAATCACTAACTAAGGAGGAGGCAAAATATGTTATGGGGGCACAGGGAAATGTCTGGACAGAGTATATGAAGAGCCCGGAACATGTGGAGTATATGGTTTATCCAAGAGCAGCCGCCCTCTCCGAAGTAGTGTGGTCTCCCAAAAAGGAGAGAGACTACTCCGGATTCCTTGTCAGGTTAAGGGAGATGACAAAAAGATATGACTACTATGGAATAAACTACTCGCGAGCCGCATTTTAAATAATTATAAAACATTAGTTGTGGGAAGCTATACTTTCACAATAATCTCTATACTATTCCTGGTTTCTAGCCTGGTATCTTTTTTTGTATCCTTTCTTGCTTGGATAAAGAAGAGAGAGAGAGGAGCAGCCGAGCTCTCTATGATGATGATGTGTGCCGGTATCTGGGCGCTCTTTGTAATCTTCGAAACAGCTGCACTATCAATAGAGTTGAAGATATTTTGGTCTAAAGTGGCCTATATAGGGGCACTCTCAACTCCGGTTCTTTATTTTATTTTTGTTCTAAAGTTGACCGGCAGAGACAGCTATATTAACAGACGATCGGTTTTATATCTGTTTATTGTTCCCATTATTATGTTCTTGCTTACACTAACCAATAATTATCACAATTTAGTATGGGAAGGTTATGCACCAATATCTCAAGCAACAAACCTCACTCAATACCATCATGGAATAGCTTTCTGGATTGGGAATGTCGCATATAACTATCTACTGTTTGCAATCTCAACTATCTACCTTTTCAGATTTATTTTTGTTCATATATCATCCTATCGGGTACAGGCAATTTATGTCTTTTTTGCAGCTTTTTTTCCTTGGGTATCAAGTATTGTATATATAGGAGGTTTTAATCCCATTCCAGGTTTCGATCTTGTCCCTCTTAGCATGGTTGTCAGCGGAGTGTTCCTCTCACTTGCAATCTTCCGCAGCAAACTTCTCGATCTTGCCCCTGTTGCCAGAGAGACACTTCTGGAGACACTGGGTGACGGAATCCTTGTTCTGGATAAATATAACAGAGTTCAGGATATTAACAACTCTGCACGAATATTTCTTGGCGTAGAGGGTAAAAGTGTTACAGGGAAGGTTATAGAGTCACTGAATCTAACTCCTAAAGAGCTGGTGAACGGTATTTTGAACAGTGAGAAGAACCAGATTGTGGAGACCGATGATAAAAATTCATATAGGTTTTTTATCATAAATAAGCAGGAGATTAAAAATTATCCTGGCAGCAGACTAATAATAATCAGGGATGAAACAATTGAGCTAAGGAGGGAGAGGGAGCTTAAAATGAGTGAAGAGAGATACCAGAGAATGTTTGGCATGTTTCGTCTTATGGCAGATAATATGCAGGATATGCTCTGGGCAAAGGATCTTGACAAGAACTTTATCTTTGCAAACCGTGCAATCTGCGAAAAGCTGCTGATAGCAAAAGATACATCGGAACCTATTGGCAGAGACGATATGTTTTTTGCTTTAAGGGAGAGGGAACTAAACTTCAATAACCCAAAATGGCACACTTTCGGGGAGCTGTGCCGTAACTCCGACGATGTTGTAATCAACTCAATGAGACCCGAAAGATTCGAGGAGTATGGTAATGTGAAGGGAAAGCATATGGTTCTTGACGTAAATAAGGCACCGATATTTGACTATAAAGGAGATATGATAGGTATAGTGGGAAGTGCAAGAGATGTGACGAATCAAAAAATAATCGAAGAGAACCTGATTCAGAGAGATACTCTCCTTGATGCAATTGCAAGAGCAACATCACTTTTGGTAACGAGCGACAATGTGGAGGAGGCAATATCTCAGGCGTTAGGCATACTTGGGACAGCAACAAAGGTAAACAGGGTCTATATATTTACAAATCACGATGAGCCCGGCTACTCCATGCCTCTTATGAGCCAGAGATATGAGTGGACAGATGATACTGTTGACAAACAGATTAATAATGAGTATCTGCAAAATCTTCCTTACGAAGTTGTATGTCCCAGGTGGTATAACTCCTTCTCCAGAGGAGAGAATGTACACGGAGATATAGATTCATTTCCTGAGGTGGAAAAAAGAGACCTTGGTGAGCAGGGAATAGTGTCAATTCTTGCAACCCCAATTTTTTTGGACAAAAAATTATGGGGTTTCATAGGTTTTGATGACTGCAAAAAGCAGAGAGTGTGGACAGATACAGAGCAGAAGCTACTTGCTGCTGCAGCTAATACAATTGCATCTGCCTATCAGCGAAAGATAAACCAGAAGGAGCTATTGATTGCCAAAAACAGGGCAGAGGAGAGCGATAGGTTAAAATCATCTTTTCTTGCTAACCTTAGCCATGAAATAAGAACTCCCATGAATGTGATTACCGGGTTTCTGGAATTATTGCAAGGTGCTGATATCAACAGAGAGGACCAGACAACATATATAACCTTATTAAAGCAGAGTAGTGACAGGATTTTACGCACTCTTAACGATATCATAGAGATCTCAAAAATTGAAGCAGGTCAGTCAACTCTGGATGTATCCCAGATTAATCTTAACGAAATAATTGACTATCTCTATAATATTTTTAAGAAAAAGGCAGAGGAGAAGGGACTTCTCTTTAGTATCTATAAAGGTGCCGGCAATAAAGGGGCGCTAATCAATATAGATCGCCTAAAATTGGTTTCTGTTTTGACCAATCTTGTAAACAACTCTCTTAAATTTACCGACAAAGGGTACGTTGAATTTGGCTACCGGATAGAGGGGGACAATCTTGTATTCTATGTAAAGGATAGCGGAATAGGTGTATCTGCAGATAAACAGGAGATCATTTTCAATAGATTTGTACAGGCAGAACAGACAATGAACCGACCTTACGAAGGGGCGGGATTGGGACTCTCTATTGTAAAGGCAAATGTCGAGATGTTGGGAGGTGAGATACGTGTAGATTCGCAAGTAGGAGAGGTTAGTTTATTCTATTTT
>JAUYTB010000254.1 GCA_030695305.1 Bacteroidales bacterium | reverse complement strand
GGACAGTTCAGACAGGAAATGGAAATGGCACTTGACATTGGATTGGCTGACGGAAGATCTGCTGCTGAATTGTCCAGAGATGTACGCAAATATCTCAATGAACCAGACAAGCTTTTTCGCAGGGTTCGGGATAAAAGGGGAGTGCTTCAACTGAGCAAGAATGCCAAAGCTTACCATCCCGGGAGAGGTGTCTATAGGTCGAGCTATAAGAATGCGATGAGATTGACAAGGACAGAAACCAACATGGCATACCGTACAGCTGACCACACACGCTGGCAGCAGCTCCCGTTCATTCAGGGCTTTGAAGTGCGTTTAAGTAACAATCACACTGTTGTAGATATTTGCGATGATCTGAAAGGCAAGTACCCTAAGGAATTTAAGTTTACAGGCTGGCATCCCAACTGCAGGTGTCATGTTGTTGCGGTACTTCCCACGGATGAGGAGTTTGACAAGATGGAACAAGCTTTGCTTGATGGAGAGTCTGAAGTGGGTAGTAGCCGGAAAGTAATTAGGGTACCGGATGGTTACAAGAAATGGATTAAGGACCATAAGACCCAGTATAAGGAAGCAAAGAAGAAAGGCACATTGCCCTATTTCATTAAAGACAATCCACGCTTTTCGAAAGTGTGAATGTAGGTTAGTTGTTATTTGGTTGGCAGCCTCCGGAATTATTTTTCGGGGGCTGTTTTTTGCGTACCGAAAATATTTATTTTCGTTGATCGTTTAAATCGTTTATAAATTTAGATCTGATTTCTTTGGTTGCCAATAAATCAGATAAGCCAAGGATTAAATGGAAACTACTTCAGAATTTTAATTACCCAAACAAAACATTATATTGATTTATGAAATGCCCCCATTGTACTGTTGAAATCAATCCTGATTTTGAACAATTCTATCTTGGAGAAGATGTTGAAGGACATTTTTCAATTGCATTTATGACATGTCCAAGTCCATCTTGCAAAAAACTAATCTTGGAGCTTAGGAAAGGTGAACCTAGTTTTTCAATTTCCATGCATTTGACAGGAGTACATAATGTTATCGAATCTAGTTTTGTTCGCCCATTAAGAGTAAACCGTCCTCCAGTACCAAAAGAAGTCCAAGAGCTTTTTGCAGAAGATTACAATGAAGCATGTTTAGTGTTACCTTTTAGTACAAAGGCAAGTGCAGCATTGAGTAGACGGTGTCTTCAAAATATACTTCGTGAAAAGGCAGGAGTAAAAAAGGGCGATCTCTCTAATGAAATCCAGGAGGTAATTGATAGCGGAAAACTCCCAACTCACCTATCTGAAAGTATAGACGCAATAAGACATATTGGAAATTTTGCTGCTATTAACGGAAAATGAGAGGGATAATCTTATTGTAAAATTAACTTAAAATCAAAAATTTGAAGCCATAGAAAACAACCTACCCCTTTTTTCCCCCTCTCCCCCCTTCTTTGGTAACCAGATACCCAAACCGGACAATCACTTTATCGTTCTGGTAGGGGGCAAGATCAAAGTCATGGTCATACCAGAAGGTTGATATTTCAACGCCTATCTGGTCAACTGTAAAACAGTCGAATATTGCGGCAAGGCTTCCGAAGTAGTAATGCTTTCCGATACCTTTAAATTCAACGTGATAGACTTTTCTTTGCTGCTTTGTCATTTGTGCATTTATTTGAGTGTGTAAATTTATATTTTCTGAATGGAATGAGGGACTAAAGTAGCAGACAAATAATTGCCTGCTGAAATACCAATCCGGAAAACCGCTATGCGGTTATAACCAGACGGTCAGGTAGAATTTGAAT
>JAUYTB010000250.1 GCA_030695305.1 Bacteroidales bacterium | reverse complement strand
TAATTGTTCATTATAAAAACAATGATTAGGTGTCAGCTAAGGGTAACCTATTTGCTAAGCTCTCCGGCGAGGCCGAAATAGCGAAAAAATCCGCAACAATGAGGGCAAACTCAGCCGCAAGTAGCGAACTTGTGAGCGGATGAGGATGGACGTTGCCCGATGTGTGGAGATTTGAGCAGGCCCGCAACGTAGCAAAGAAGCAAATAGGTTATCATAAGCTGACAAATTAAGAAGCATATCCACATTTGCATGCAAGGTCCACAACCCTTGCCAAGGTATGTCCACAACCCTTGCCAAGGTCACACCCCTAATTTTTCGAGTAGTGGTTTTACGGAGACTTGATGGAGATGAAGGCCAACCTCCTCTGGGGTGTAGCCCAAAAGGAGTCCGGCAATCTCTTCGTAGGTAAGTGATGGAATGCCGTTCCCGTTCTCTCCGTATGTTTTACCCTCCATCTCGGAGATTACATATTGCCATCTGTCTATAAAGAATGTACATCCCGGACAGTTGGCTATAATGAGGTCCGGCTTAAAGGGGAGCATAGAGTCCAGTTTAAGTTTGGTGTTGCTCACAGAGTAGCTTCTATTAGATCTAAGAAGATATTGTCTAAAGCCAAATCCGCAACAGTGGCGTCTTTCTGGATAGTCAACCTGAGCTCCGCCCCATTCATCTATCAAACCTGCAAGAACATATGGAAACTCTGCGCCTCCGATTCCCTCTTTTGGAAAGATTTTGGCATAGTGACAACCAATATGATCTACAACCTTAAGAGGTTTACCTGTAGTGCTGTTGACAAGGCGATACTTTGCCTTGGCCGCTATCTCTTTCCTGAATTTATAGATCAGATCGCTTGCATGAACAATGTTCTTGGGAACTTTAAAGGTTCTGCCTGTTGATTTCATCAGTGCAGCGCGAATCTCCTCCTCCTTCTCCGGGTGGTGTCTCCAGGTTTCAAGAATCTCTGTATATATTCCGAATGATGTCACACATGAGACAACAAAATTCTCATAACCTGCCTGGTTCATAAGTGAGAACTGTCTTGCAACAACAGTCATTATGGTTTCAAAGGGTATTAACCCGGAGTGGTATGCAATTCCTGTACAGGTGGTCTGATGTTGGTCGTCAAAAATATCCTTGTTAAGGTCATCACGTAAAATCTTTAGGTAGAGACCCTCTGCTGCCGGAAAGAAGTTCTGACGAATACAACTCCTTGCAAAATAGTAGTGATCATCTGCAATATCCTTCTGATATGACTCCCATAAAGTGTCTCTTGTTACCGCTTTCATTACTGGTGGATTATTTTTATCTGACTATTAAATATTTAGTACTATCCGTACATCTCCCAAAAATATTCATCTTTCTCACTGCTAAACTCTATCCCCAGCTCCCTGGCTCTCTCTCTGCTGTATCGCTCAATTGTTTCGAACCTTTTGGTACCTCCGGTCTCATCA
>JAUYTB010000247.1 GCA_030695305.1 Bacteroidales bacterium | reverse complement strand
TAATTGTTTAACTTAAAAAATTGAAATTCAATGAACTTTGAAAAGAAATCCTATGGCGGAGGCCGCCCGGTGTTTGTCAATCCTCCAACCCTCGTTGGTGGAGGTTTTGAGCTTGACACTAGTGCCCAATCTTTCGCTATTGGAACTGTCATTCCTGCCGGCACGCTCGCTATTGTGAACGAATCAACCCGGAAGGTAAAGGTGCTTAAATCAGCTAGAGTAACAGCTATCAGCACTGAGGACACAAAAATCGTTACTCTTGAACACGA
Organism: Bacteroidales bacterium; assembly: GCA_030695305.1. Taxonomy (GTDB): domain Bacteria; phylum Bacteroidota; class Bacteroidia; order Bacteroidales; family UBA932; genus Bact-08. The sequence continues at coordinate 1,867 of JAUYTB010000247.1, read as the reverse complement.
CGAATATCTTTCAAACCTTTTCGCTGTTGGCGATCTGGTACATATCATCCCTGCAGATGATCCGGCTCCTCTGGTAGAGGTTACCGTTACAGCAGTCAATGAAGGAGTGGTTACACTTTCTGCTGCTATCCCAAGCCTTGAAGTGGGTGATATCATTACCCAAATCAAAAAGGTAAATGACGAAGCCGCATTTATTGACACCTTCAATGCTGCTACAATTGCTCCCATCAAGGTTGTAAATGGCATTAACGGCATTGACGTCACAAAAGATGCTTTGATGTTTGCCCGCAGAGTACTTCCGGTACCGGCATCCCTCAAAACAAACGATATGCTGACTGCAAATCCACATGTACGCTATTCCAATTCACTCTAAACTAAAGGAGGATTCTACACATGAAATCATTTTTTAATTCCGACACATTTGGAGATTTAACCAGGCTGGTTCAGATCACCTTTGACCAGGCAAGTGAAAAGCAGAAACAGCTCTTTGCAACAGCCTATGTTGACCAGTTTATGGATTGGGATACGCCACAATACGGCTTGACCTTCAACGAAATCATTGGAGCCTTCAAACTTACCGTTCTTGCATCGGTAATTGGTGATAATGCTGCAACTCCACTTCGTAGCTCCGATGGAGCTGGCACTTTCGAGGGATCAATTCCACGGATTGGACACAAGTTCCCAATGGAAGCGAGCAAAGTACGTGAACTCCTTCAAATGCTTGAGACGCAGCGTATCACAGATACTGCCAAACTTCAGAAGCTTCGCGATACTATGTTTGCTAATGTGGCCGAAGCTGTCAAAGGCGTTAAGGATCGTCTTGACTTCATTACCCTTACTGCACTTTCAAATGATGGTGTTGTGACATTTGATGAAACAAACAATCCTGATGGGCGTCGCTTCTCTATTGACTATAAATTGCCGGCCGATAATAAGGTAAAAGTCAAATCTATTTGGGAAAGTGCAAACCTACTTACAGCAGATCCTTTCGAAGATCTTGCCAAGGTTGTCAATGACAATAAGGGTAAAGTTGAGTTTGGTAAAATCCTCATGGATAATGAGACCTTGCTTTTATTAGCAAGATTCAAAGCTGTTAAACAGGCAATCTATGGCACTGACAAGCTCAATACACCTCTTATGCTTCCTTACATGAACGAACAGTTTGTTCGTTACGGCCTACCTGCAATTGAAGTTGTGAACAAGCGTAACAATGTTTTGGTAGATGGTAAACGCACAGTGGTCAATCCATGGAATAAGAACCGTGTTGTTTTCGTGCCTGCAGGAAAACTTGGTATTGTAAAGACTGCCTTTGAGGACAGCCAGATCATGCCAGAGGAGAATGTTTCATATTCAACCTATGACCGTGGTAACATCGTTGTTGCTCAGTGGAGAACTGGCGAAAGCAAGAATGAGTTAGCTGCTGAAATGACACAGGCTTCAAGTCGTGCTATGCCGGTATTCACAACTATGGACGGTATTGTTTCACTCAACATCGCTCAAGCAGCTGAATAAGATGAATAACCTGGAAGCATTGATGGCTGAATGTGAGCCATTCACAATCTCAAAGAGGACAATCGAGAAAGCCTTGACAGATAATGGACTCGTTCCTGACTCTGAATACTCATCAAAATCTGCAATTGCTAAAACTGCTGTTGAGGTTCTTTCTCGTTTTCTATCCCTAAGATCTGAAAGTGAAGGTTCATTTTCTCAAGGTTTTGATAAGGAGGGTTTGAAAGCAAGAATTAAAGCCCTTGCCGAGATTGCCGGTATTGATGCTTCCAGTTACATTTCTCAGGTTACTATCTCTGATGGTTCAAAACTCTGGTAAAATGAGGTACCATAACAAACTGTATTACTCAAGTATAAG
>JAUYTB010000211.1 GCA_030695305.1 Bacteroidales bacterium | reverse complement strand
TAGAACAGTAGGGCTGAAATCTACTTGGTAAAACTTTTCAGTTAAGTGCTGTTTTGACTCTGTGTTTTTTCCATAACCCTGAGTTATAGTAGATCACAGAGCCTATACATCCTGCGCTCCAACCAATCGGGATGGACCACCAAATACCGGTTGGACCAAAATGTCTTGCAAGAATATATGCAATTGGAATTCTTATTACCCATAATGAGAGAGTAGTAATGAGCATTGGAATAAAGGTTGCCCCTGCTCCCCGTGTAACTCCGTTATATATAAACATCACTGTAAAAACAATATAGAAAGAGGTAACAATTACAAGATACTCTTTTCCTATTCTTATAATCTCATTATGATGTGGAGAGTTTATCTCTGTAAAGAGTCTCATAATCTCCTCTCCAAAAAAGAGAACCACAAGACTAAGGGCAATACAAATTATTGTAGAGTACAAGAGGGTAGCCCTAAGACCATTTTTTATCCTGTCAAATCTTTCTGCTCCCAGATTCTGTCCAACAAATGAGGAGAGAGCTGCAGAGAGATTCATTGCCGGCATAGATACAAACATATCAACTCTACCCGCTGCGGTATATGCAGCAAGTGTTGCCACGCCAAAGGGCGAGACTATAGTTAGCAGTGCCATAGACCCAAGTCCCACAAGAGTTTGCTGAATTCCGGAAGGGAGTCCAATTTTTAGTGAGAGTCGGAAGTTATTCCAGTCAAACTGCCATCTGTTATAGTTGAGATTGAACTGTATCATTTTATTCTCCCTTTTGTTAAGGTGATACCAGAGTGCTAACCAAGACAAAAGAGTTGCAATAGCTGTTGCCCATGCGACCCCGTCTATACCCCATTTAAATACAAGAACAAAGACAAGGTCTAGTATCATATTTATTACAAGGGATATGGCCACAAAGAATACCGGAGTTTTTGAGTTTCCAACACCACGAAGAATAGCCGACATCCCGAAAAGTGAGAACATAGGAATTGTAGTTGTAAGAATAACGATATCGAAATATCTCACCGCATCCGGCAAAACCTCGGGTGGAATTGAGAGAAAATTAAAGAGGGGACGACTTATTGCAAAGAAAAGCACAGAGAGTATCGCAGAACTTACAAGCAGAAATATCTGAAGTGTGTCTGAGGTTACCTTTACCTTTTGAAAGTTCTTTGCCCCAAAATATTGCGATATCAAAACAGAACCGCCAATTACAATTCCACCTACCAGAGCAGATAGTGTGAATAGTATCGGAAAACTTGCCCCCACCGCAGCAAGAGCAACAGAACCAATATATTTACCGACAACTATGCTGTCTACGATATTATACATTTGCTGAAAAACATTTCCGATTAGCATCGGAACAGCAAACATCATTATCTGTCTCCCCTCATTTCCACGGGTAAGGTCATTCATCTCCGGAAATCATTTGACCGCAAAAATAGCTATTTATAATCAGAATCTCTTAACGTATGAGTGGCAATATGGTTGAGATCCTTTTTTAATATAGTAGTCCTGATGATACTCCTCTGCTTTATAAAAGGGAGATGCCTTTGTAAGTTTTGTCTCAATTTTATACCCTTTTTTTGAAAGCGTATTAAGCAGATCTTCTGCAATTTTTCTCTGTTCATTATCTATATAGAAGATCTCTGAGCGGTATTGGTCTCCTATATCAGGTCCCTGTCTATCTTTTTGGGTAGGATCGTGAATCTCCAGGAAAAACACAACTATCTCTTTATAAGTTATTTGGTTGGCATCATAAACCACCTCCACAGCCTCTGCATGACCGGTCATACCCGTTGAAATCTCCTTATAGGTGGGATTAGAGCTCCTGCCTCCCGTATAACCGCTTACAGCCGAGATAACACCCCACTTCTGCTGAAGAAGGTGTTCTACTCCCCAAAAACAACCCCCTGCAAGTATGGCCCTCTCACGTTTTTCAGGTACAAATTCCAGTGAAATAGAGTTAACACAGTGACGCGTATCTTTTTTTGTGAATTTTTCTCCTATAAAAACATGACCCAGGTGTCCATTGCAACTATTGCATAAGATCTCTACTCTTTGTCCGTCTGCATCTCTTTTTCTTGTGACTGCTCCGGATATCTCATCATCAAAACTTGGCCATCCACATCCGGAGTCAAATTTGTCGGAAGATTTGTAAAGCGGTGCATGACATTGTTTGCAATGGTATGTTCCCGCCTCTTTGTGATTATTGTATATACCGGTGAACGGAGCCTCCGTACCCTTGTCTATAATGACTCTCTTCTCTGCAGATGAGAGCTCTCTTAATTTTTGTGCATTTAGTGACATTGTAAAAAAAATTACGGCCGTAAATAATAAATATCTTTTAAACATAATTTGTTAACCTCCTTTTTTATCATTTTTCCCAGCTTCTGAGCAACTCAATCTCATCTTTCCAAAGCTCTTCGTTTGGAGTCTCAAGTATAAGAGGCATATTGTCAAATCTGGGATCCTTCATTAAAACCTTGAACGTATCTAATCCGAGAAGACCCTCTCCCAGAGAGTCGTGTCTGTCAACTCTGGAGTTAAGACCTTTCTTAGCGTCATTAAGATGCATGCCTTTCAGATATTTAAATCCCACAATGTTATCGAAATGATCGAATGCACTGTAGAACCCCTCCACATTTGAGAGGTCATATCCAGCTGCAAATGAGTGACAGGTGTCTATACAAACTCCAACTCTGCTCTTATCTTGTACATAGTGAATTATCTGAGCAATCTGCTCAAATGTGTGCCCCAGATTTGTCCCTTGTCCTGCAGTGTTTTCAATCACGGCAGTCACACCGGTACTCTTATCTAGAGCAATGTTTATTGACTCTGCAATTGTTCGCAGGCATGTCTCTATATCCACTTTGCCAAGATGGCTGCCGGGATGAAAGTTAAGTCTGTCCAGTCCTAACTGCTCGCAACGCTGCATCTCATCTATAAAAGCTGCTCTTGACTTACTCAAACCCTCCTCTTCCGGATGACCCAGATTGATTAGATAACTGTCGTGAGGAAGAATCTGATGAGGCGCAAAGCCGTATTTAACACAATTTTCGCGAAACTTATCAATACTGCTTTTTGACAATGGGGCAGCCATCCACTGTCTCTGATTTTTTGTGAACAGAGCAAAGGCGTTTGCTCCAATACTATTTGCATTTAAGGGAGCATTCTCTACTCCTCCTGATGCGCTAACATGTGCCCCTATATATTTCATAATTATATTTTTAATCTTTATTAACTAATCTG
>JAUYTB010000227.1 GCA_030695305.1 Bacteroidales bacterium | reverse complement strand
TGAATATGCTCACAGGAGTTAAAAAGCTGATTCTGATTGTAGGACCTACTGCGTCCGGAAAAACAGATTACAGTATTGATGTGGCTCTTGATTATAACTCTCCAATTATTTCATGTGATTCAAGGCAAATCTATAAAGAGTTGAAAATTGGAACTGCGCCTCCCGATAAGGATCAACTCTTAAAAGTTAGACACTACTTTATTCATTCACATTCAATTTTCGATTACTATACCGCCGGAAGATATGAGTCGGAGGCTCTTGCTCTATTAGAAGAGCTCTATAAGAGACATGATACACTAGTAATGGTAGGTGGCTCCGGCCTTTATGCAGATGCTCTCTGTTATGGTCTGGATGATTTTCCCTCTGCAGATAAAAGTCTTAGAGAGAAGCTGACCCTTAGAGCCAGAGACGAAGGTTTAGAGTCCCTCACTCATGAGTTGTTAAAGATTGATCCTGAGAGTTTTTACGAGATAGATACCGCCAACCCTCAAAGAGTAATAAGAGCACTTGAGGTTACAATCTCTTCCGGGAAGAAATTCTCCTCTTTTAAAAAATTCTCCAAAAAGAGCAGACCATTCAAAATTGAAAGAGTATATATTGAACGAGATCGTGAAGAGTTGTACGAGAGAATAAACAGAAGAGTTGACAAAATGATGGAGTGTGGCCTTTTGGATGAGGCACTATCTCTCTTCCGTTACAAAGATCTCCCTGCACTCAAAACAGTAGGATATAGAGAGCTATTTGAATATATAGAGGGAAAAGTAACTCTGGAAGAAGCAGTTGAGTTGATAAAGAGAAACACAAGAAGGTACGCAAAACGCCAAATTACATGGTTTAAAAGATAACCTTGGCAAGGGTTGTGGACCTTGAATACGTTTGTGGCTCATGTTGCGTCGTTGAGAACCTTGGCAACGTTTGTGGCGACTTCGCGCGGTTCAAAAAAATAACCTTGGCAATATAAAATAACCTTGGCAACGTTTGTGGCGACTTCGCGCCACAAACATTGCCAAGGATTATTTTAGAATGGAAGGTCGTCTTCGCCAATATCGGATGGAAGATCGCCCGGGCGAACCTGTTCTCTGTCCGGACCTCCGGAAGCAACAGGTGCAGCCGATGAATATCCGGCGGAGTTGCTTTCGCTGCCGGCACGTTCTATTTTCCACGCTCTGATATCTGTATACCACCTCTGGTTATACTCTCTGGACTCAACATTGAAAGATACCTTTAGCAACTCCCCATCGGCGTAAGATGAAAGCTCGGATACTTTATCGGAACCCCAGACATTCATGCATACTTTTTTGGGGAAGCTGTCCTGAGTCTCTAAAATAAATTCCTGCTTTTGCCACTCTCCTCGGACACTGCTTCCGGACTGGACAGGTAGCTTTTTAATTAATGATCCTGTAATTTCCAATGCCATTGTTGAGAATATTATTTGATGATTGCTTTTCTTAGACTAACAAGCTCTACTTCGAAAATTAGAGTAGAACCAGGCTCAATAACGCCCATTTTCTGAGATCCGTAAGCAAGTTCTGCAGGGATATAAAGCTCAATTTTGCCACCTTCGCTAACTTTTTGTACTCCTTCGATCCATCCTGGTATAAATTGATTAAGAGCCAGAGTTGCAGTCTCGCCTCTTGTGTATGATGAGTCAAATTCTGTTCCGTCAATCAAAGTACCTCTGTAATGTACCTCAATTGTATCTTCCGGAGCAGGTGAATTTCCATTACCTTCTGCAAGTACTTTATATTGAAGGCCGCTCTCAAGCTCAGTAACACCCTCTTTTGCTTTGTTCTCTTCCAGGAATTTTTTACCCTTCTCTACATTAATGATATTTACAGATTCCTGTTTTTTTGTGAGGAATTTAGTAATGATATCATTGGCAAGTGACATATCTACTTTAAGAGTTTTATCTGCCATAACATCGTCGATAGCTTTGTGAAGCTCTTTCATGTTAAGATCTCCGAATTCTGCCTGTTTAACCATTGATCCTAAAGAAGCACCTATAGCATAGCTTGCAGAATCCACCAGCTCTTTTGAAATACCCGGGATATCGGCACTCTTTTTTTGTCCGCAAGATGAGATAAGTAGAATTGCAATTGCAATTAATGAAATTGATTTGATTGTTGTTTTCATTTGATTTTAATTAAATTTTTAAATTTTTTAATATGTTAATTGTTGTAGATTACAATGGTTTAATCTCTCTTATTTTCTTGTATTTCAATTTAGTAACAGGCTTATCCAACGAAAACCGCAGAAAAATAATACCAACTATCGCGGCAAATACTGAAGTAAAGAGCACTGTTGCCTTACCTTCATCTATCATGGTCGCGTTAGAAAACGCTAAGCTATCAATAAAAATTGACATAGTAAAACCAATTCCGGCAATTATTCCAACCGCAAAAAGCTGATTCCATCTTATATCATCAGGTAGATTAGTGAGTTTAATTTTACAAGCAAGATATGAGAATAGAAAGATACCAATGGGCTTCCCAAAAAGTAGTCCAAAAAATATTCCAGCAGAGATATTGGTTAAGCTTTTAATATCAAGTAAACCGTCAAGTGCTACTCCCGCGTTTGCAAGTGCAAAAACCGGCATAATGGAGTATGTGACCCAGGGGTTAATTTTGTGCTCAAACCTGTTAATGAGTGGGTTAATCTTTCTTATCTTGGAGTGTAGGTCGTGAATTATTCTTAGCTGCTCGGGATTTGCAAGGATATTGACCTCGCTGTTTCCAGCTTTTTTGAATTTATCCAGATAGTATTTGCATCGTACATAGAAGCGAACCTCATTGATGGGAGCTTTGGAAGGGATACACATAGCAAGGGCTACTCCAGCGATAGTTGCGTGAACACCGGACTGGTATACAAAATACCATAGAAATATTCCGGGGATTAAATAGAGAGCAGCATTGTTGATATTTAGCCTGTTAAATATAAGTAGCAGAGATATTATTGCTCCTGCATAGATCAGAAACTGGGGATTAATCTCATGACTGGGATAGTATATTGCCAGTACAATGATAGCCCCGATATCGTCAACGATTGCAAGTGCCACCAGAAATATCTTTAAAGAGATTGGTACCCTTCTTCCGAGTAACGATATAACTCCCAGTGAAAAAGCAATATCTGTAGCCATTGGAATCCCCCAACCATTCTCGCCAGCTGTTCCTTGATTAAACACAGTATAAATGAGCGCAGGGAAAATCATTCCTCCCATTGCTGCGAAGATGGGAAGAGACGCCTGCTTGAAACTGGCTAGCTTACCAACAATCATCTCCCGTTTAATCTCAAGTCCCACAACAAAAAAGAAAACAGCCATTAATCCATCATTAACCCAATGATGAAGAGACATCTCCAGCTTAAAGCTCCCAACAGCAAAGTCTGCGTTTGTATTCCATATATCATGGAATCCCTTTAGTGAGTCAATATTTGCTGCAAGGAGAGCAAAAGCAGTAAAGAGAAGCAGTGCTGCTCCTCCGGTTAGATTGCTCTGCATAAAGATGCCGAAAAAATTGATTATCCCCCTTTGTCTGCTGGCTTTATGACGAGAAAAGGTTGCTCCCATTACCCTGAATATTTTAAGGTCAAACTTGAGGACTCTGCTTTTTTGAATTCAAACTTGTATAAATACAGAGTTTAAAGAGAACTCTGGCACCAACATTGGCATCCCAGTCACTCTCCTTGCCGGGAGATACTTCGCAAAGGTCAAATCCGATTATCCTTCTGTTAGATGTTGCAATCATATTTAACAGATAGTCCATCTCGCGAAAGCTGAGTCCTCCCGGAACAGGAGTCCCTGTGTTCGGGCATAAATCTGGTGAGAGACCGTCAATATCAAAGGATATGTAGATGTTCTGCGGGAGAGTTGCTATTATCTCTTCGCACTGCCTCTTCCATGTCTTCCCTTCAAATGAGTTTCTTTTTAACTCCATGTCTGTAAAACACCGGATTCGGGGATCTGTATTAATAATGTCTGCCTCCTCCTGACAAAAGTCCCTGACTCCAATCTGGGTGAGTTGGGAGATTTGTGTAATTTCATTAAGAGCATTGTAAAGAATAGAGGCATGAGAGTATTTGAACCCCTCATACGCCTCTCTGAGATCTGCATGTGCGTCAATATGGAGAATGCCAAAGTCCTCATATTTTTCGCTTACAGCTCTCATGTTGCCCAGCGGAACACTATGGTCTCCACCCAGAACGGCTGTTATCCGGCCTCTCTCCACCTGCTCCTTACACATCAGATAAACCGATTTGTTAAGCTCTTCTGATGCTTCGTTCACCTCTGCAAGAATGTCGTCAACCTCAGAAAGATCTCCTCCCTCCTCAAGATGGGAGATAATCTGCTCTGCAATTTTACGCATCTTTTTATTCTTCTTTTCGATAGAATCATCTAAAGGGAGGGTGCCTATCTTGACCCTCCAGGCGTCCTGAACAGACTGGTCATAAAGATCTATTTGCACCGACGCCTCCATTACTGAGTCTGGCCCTTTATGTGTGCCTGCCCGGTAAGATGTTGTCACATCCCAAGGTACCGAGATTATCGAAATCTCTGACTCTTCATTTGAATAGGGAAGCGCAAAATAGTTCCCATTTGCCATTCCGGGTTCATTAGGATTGAATGTTGTCATACTATTCCCTCTCTTATAATATCGTGAATATGAACTAATCCCTTGTATCTGCCCTTCTCCAGGACAACTACAGAGGTTATTTTGTTTTTCTCCATTATTGCGAATGCAGTAACTGCAAGATCTGATGCCTCAACACTTTTGGGGTTAGAAGACATTATATCTTTAGCTCTGATGGAGTCCATTGGAATACCCTTTTCAAGCATCCTCCTTACATCTCCGTCGGTGATAATTCCCACAACTGCTCCTTCGCTGTTAAGGACTGCTGTTGCACCGAGTCTGTTGTCTGAGATATTGATGATGGCACGCTGGATGGTCTCATCCATCTCAACAAATGGTCTGCATTTTTTATCGGTCAAATCGGAAACTCTTGTATAGAGTCTCTTGCCAAGGGATCCCCCTGGATGTAGTTTGGCAAAGTCACTTGGTGAGAAGCCTCTCATTTTGAGCAGTGTAACCGCTAGGGCATCTCCCATGACCATTTGAGTTGTTGTGCTTGAGGTTGGGGCAAGATTATTTGGACAGGCTTCATTATCTACGGTTGTTCGAATAATGAAATCTGCATGCTCTGCCAGATACGAGTCACAGCTTGAGATCATGGCAATAAGGGTGTTTCCCATCCTTTTTATAAGTGGAACAAGTACTTTGATTTCGGGAGTGTTTCCACTCTTAGAGATAAAAAGCACTATGTCATCTGACTGAATTATTCCCAAATCACCGTGAATTGCATCTGCCGCATGCATGAATACGGCAGGTGTGCCGGTAGAGTTTAAAGTTGCAACTATTTTGCTTGCAACTATCGCACTCTTACCTATTCCGGAGATAACAAGCCTCCCTCTGCTTCGGAATATAAGCTCCGAAACATCTGTAAAGCTTTTATCTATATAGTTTTTCAAGTTTGCGACTGCATAGGCCTCTTTTTCAATCACCTCTTTTGCAATTTCAGTTATATCCACCTGAGAATTATACATAAAATTTTGTAATGATAAAACTATTAGATAACTTAGAGCCACAAAGGTAACTATTTTTACAAATTTTCTTAGTTTTTCCGGTAACATTATATGCAATTCAACTCAGCTTTTTTGCACAAAGAACTCAGGCGGTATTTTGGATTCAACTCATTCAAAGGAGAGCAGGAGGATATAATAAGACATCTTATAAAGGGGGGAGACTCTTTCGTTCTTATGCCTACAGGAGGCGGAAAATCTTTATGCTACCAACTTCCGGCGCTTCTGCTGGATGGTACGGCAATAATTATCTCACCTCTCATTGCCCTGATGAAGAATCAGGTTGACGCTATAAGAGGTTTTATGATAGAAAAAGATGGGATTGCCCATTTCTTAAATTCATCACTAAATAAAGGACAGATACAGGAGGTTAAGGATGATCTGCTTTCCGGTAAAACAAAACTTCTTTATGTTGCTCCCGAGTCGCTTACAAAGGAGGAGAACATCACCTTTCTTAAGCAGATAAAGATATCATTCTATGCGGTGGATGAGGCTCACTGTATATCTGAGTGGGGTCATGACTTCCGGCCGGAGTACAGGCGCATTTTGCCTATTGTAAGTGAAATTGGGAAAGCTCCTGTGATTGCCCTTACCGCAACGGCAACTCCTAAGGTGCAAAGTGATATCCAGAAGAACTTAGGGATGATGCATGCAAAGGTCTTTAAATCTTCATTTAACAGAGAGAACCTCTACTATGAGGTCCGTCCCAAGATAAATATAGATAAAGAGATAATTAAGTTTATTAGAAACAACTCCGGTAAGACAGGAATAATATACTGCCTGAGCCGTAAAAAAGTTGAGGAGGTTGCTGAGTTTCTTAATGTAAACGGGATAAAAGCTCTACCATATCATGCCGGTCTCGATGCTGCAACTCGTGCCTCAAATCAAGATAGTTTTCTGATGGAGGATGTTGATGTTATTGTAGCGACCATCGCTTTTGGAATGGGAATAGATAAGCCGGATGTGAGATTTGTTATTCATTACGATATGCCCAAAAGTCTTGAGGGTTATTATCAGGAGACAGGCCGCTCCGGAAGGGACTCTGGCGAGGGGCAGTGTATAGCATTTTACTCTTATAAAGATATACAGAAGCTTGAGAAATTCATGCAAGGTAAGCCCATTGCAGAGCAGGAGATTGGCAGGCAGCTCCTTCTTGAAACCGTTGCATATGCAGAGACTAATTTGTGTCGCAGAATCGTTCTTCTTAACTATTTTGGTGAGAGCTATACCCAGGAGAATTGTGGCTCGTGTGACAACTGCCTGTTCCCTAAGAAGCAATTTGACGGTAAGGAGGAGATAGCTGTGGTTCTGGACCTTATTAACGGGATGAAAGAGCAGTTTAAATCGGAGCATATAGCAAACATCCTCTCAGGAGTGAATAACTCTCTGATTAAATCTTATAATCACCATAATCATGAGCTGTTTGGGATAGGAATGTCAAAAGGGATTAAATTCTGGATGGCAGTTATAAGGCAGTGTATTATTCATCATCTTCTGGAAAAAGAGATTGAGCGCTATGGTCTGCTTGTTATAACAGAAAAGGGGCGAGAGTTTTTATTGTCTCCTTACACAATTATGTTAACTGAGGACAAAGAGTTTTCTGATGGAGATGAGGAGGATGACTCAACAACTCCGGGAACAAAACATGCGTCAGGTGGAGGTGACTTAGCACTGATGTCTATGCTTAAGGATCTTAGAGCATCTATGTCAAAGAAGATCAATCTCCCGCCTTTTGTAATATTCAATGATACATCACTTGAGGATATGTCAATTCACTACCCGATTTCATTTGAGGAGCTCAAGAATTGTCAGGGAGTAGGAGAGGGTAAAGCTAAGAGATACGGTAAAGAGTTCCTTGACCTAATATCAAAGTATGTTGCAGAGAATGAGATAGAGAGACCATCAGATCTGGTGATAAAATCGGTTGCAAACAAATCTCTTAATAAGGTATATATAATTACGGGAATAGACAGAAAACTTCCACTGGAGGATATTGCAGAGTCAAAAGGTATGGAGATAGAGGATCTGCTTACAGAGATTGAGGTTATTGTCAATTCCGGAACAAAAATCAATATCGACTATTACATAAGACAGACTATTGATGACGATAAGGTGGACGATATCTACGAATATTTCAAAACGGAGGCCTCCACCGACTCTCTGAAAGAGGCCGTTGAAGAGCTAGGCAGGGGCTATACAGAGGAGGAGATACGG